>JANTGP010000173.1 GCA_024762835.1 Bacteroidota bacterium | reverse complement strand
TATTTAACGAAGTACAAATCTGAAATATCAACATTCTTGTTATTCCCGGCAATACACTATTTAGCGGTGGTGTAAGTATATTATCATTTTTAATCATAAAAATATTTGACCTGCTTCCTTCCGTAATAAAACCATCTTTATCAACCAGAATTATTTCATATACATTATTAATACTGATAAGTTTATTTGTAGTTTCTCTTAGGTCTTTATTAATGAATTTAATGTTAGGGTTCTCACGTTCTGCATCAAGTGTTAATGTTGCAATGCCGTTTTTGTACAGATTTTTATCAGGGTAATGATGAGGAATATAATAGGCAATAAAGTTCATTTCATCTTTATCATTAAAGTTAAAAACAACTTTGATATTGCCTTCTATAAAGTTATTACTTTTTATTAGTTTGTCAATTCTTTGTTTAATGTTGCTTTCACTTAAAGAAATATCAAAAGCAGCTTTCTTTGATGATTCTAACAAACGCTTATAATGTAATTCCCAAAACAAAGGAATGCCTTTAATTATACGTATAACTGTATAAAGGTTTTTCCCTGTTGCTGTTAATTGCTCGTTAAAGTATTTGCAGCTTTTAAGCTTATCATTAAGAATAAAATATGTTGATATGCATTTTGACATTACTTGAGTTAATTTTGTTTTTTTCTTTGTTCGATACTCCGTTTTTGTTTGTTCTTTTTTACCGAAAATCCAAATCTACCAATACGTTTTCCAATAGCATAATAATAGCCATGCATATAGCTGATGGGTTTTGATTTACTAAAGAGGAATGTCCCGGTTTTTGGATTTATCAACGAGCTGTCGCCATGAACATTAATAACTTCGGCAATAAACATATCGTGAGAGCCCAGAGTTTTTATTTCTGTTACTTTACATTCAATATTTACAGGCGATTCAACTATTATCGGTGCTTTAACCTTAAGTGCCATTTCTGCACTCAATCCCATTTCCTGAAACTTATTAAAATCTTTTCCGGATTTCACACCACACCAATCTGTTGCGGCAGCAAGTTTTTCGGTAGTTAGATTTATTACAAATGCCATATTCTTTTTAATAATAGCATGAGAATGTCTCCCGGGTCTTACAGAAATATAACACATTGGCGGATTGGTATTAATTGTACCTGTCCATGCAACAGTAATAATGTTATATTCATCGGGTGTTGAGCCACAGCTAACCATTACAGCCGGCAATGGATATATCATTGTTCCCGCTTTAAATATCTCTTTTGCCATTATTTTCGTATTAAAATTTAGTCCTGCTAAAGTAAAACATTTTTCTGCTTACTAAAATTAGTACAGCTTAAATGAATAATACTATCTTTGACGCTAAAAGTCATATTTATTCGTTATTAGCTTTAAAATGTATTTGATGTCTATAGCAGGATGATTGATTTTCAGCAATAAAATTTAATTTGCAAATGAAAAAATATTTCGCCGTTTTATTCTTAGTCTTTATTAGCCAATTTGTATTTTCACAACGTGCAATTACAAAGGCAGCAACTGTTCCTATGTTTTCTTTTTCTTATGCTTTTCAGATTCCACAAAAGGATCTTGCCCTTCGCTTTGGTGCAAATTCTAATATTGGTACCGCATTTACTCTTAAATCGGAGAATGGTTGGCTTATTGGTCTCGAAGCAGAGTATTTATTTAGTGGTAATATAAAAGAGGATAGCATTTTAGATGGACTGAGAACAGAAAATGGAAACATAATAAATAAGCTTGGCGAGTATTCAAATGTCTTGCTTTGGGAACGTGGTTATTTTGTTGCGGCAAAGTTTGGTAAGATTATACCTGTTTTTAATATTAACCCAAATTCGGGAATTTATTTGTCCGGTAGTGTAGGTTTTCTGGAGCATAAGATTAGAATTGAAAATCAGGGGAATATTGCCCCACAGATTACAGGAGACTATGCAAAGGGTTACGACAGGTTGACTAATGGCTTAGCAATAAAAGAGTTTGTTGGCTATATGTATATAGGCGAAAATCAGCTTGCTAATTTTTATGCAGGTTTTGAGTTTTATCAGTCATGGACACAGAACCGGCGAAGCTATAATTTTGATACAATGGAGGCTGATAATAGCAAGAGAAACGATAATTTAATTAGTTTTAGACTTGGTTGGATTATTCCTCTTTACAGGCGTATTCCTGATAGTTATTTCACTTATTAGAAAAATTTATCAAATGAATTTTATTTATAATTCGGGAATATATCTTCTTGGATTTGCCATCCGTGTTGCAGCTGTTTTTAACAAGAAAGCAAGACTTTGGATAAATGGCAGAAAAGGATTATTTGTAAAATTACAAAACCAAATAAATACCGCTAACAAATTAGTTTGGTTTCACTGTTCATCACTGGGTGAATTTGAACAAGGGAAGCCTGTGATAGAAGCTTTTAAAAAGAAACATCCCGGGTTTAAAGTGCTTCTTACTTTTTATTCCCCTTCGGGTTACCTGCATATTAAAGATAGCGATATTGCCGACTATATTTACTATCTCCCGCTTGATACGGCTAAAAATGCAAAACGCTTTATTAATATTGTAAAACCCGATATCGTTTATTTTGTTAAATACGAGTTCTGGTACAATTTTCTTTTTGTTTTAAACAAAAAAGAGATACCTGTATTTTTAATATCTGCAATTTTTAGGAATAATCAGATTTTCTTTAAAAAATACGGAAAATGGTATAGGGAGATTCTTAGTTTCATTAGCCTGATATTTGTTCAAGATCTTAAGTCAGAAGAACTTTTAAATTCTGTAGGAATAAATAATGTTTTGGTTTCAGGCGATACTCGCTTTGACAGAGTTACACAAATTGCATTATTGGCAAATAAGAATAAAATTGTTAAAAATTTTGCAGCAGAAAGCTTCTTAATTGTTGCCGGCAGCACATGGGAGCCGGATGAAAATATTCTTTTAAATTATTTGAATGAAACTAAGTTTGATGTTAAATTTGTAATTGCACCCCATGAGGTACATAGTCAGAATCTAAAAAGGATTGAGTCTATGTTTGGAACAAACATAATCCGATATTCGCAATTTGAGAATAAACCCGAAACTAAAGCCGGAGTTTTGCTTATTGATAATATTGGGCTTTTATCATCAATCTATAAATACGCTTCAATTGCATATGTTGGGGGTGCTTTTAAAACCGGCTTGCATAATGTTCTCGAACCGGCAGCTCACGGAAAAGTTGTTTTATTTGGTCCCGATTATAGTAAGTTTAGAGAAGCGGTAGGATTAATTGAAGCAAAGGCTGCATTCTCTTTTGAAAATTTCAATGAATTTAAGAAAATTGCAGATACTTTGATAAATATGCCGGAAAAATGTAAATCTGCTTCATCTTTTGCTGAAAATTACGTGAAAGAGAATTGTGGTGCAACTGCTTTAATATTAGATAAAACAGCCGTTTTTCTTATTTAGAATCTGTTAAAACAAGAAAACTTTTTTCAATAGAAATACCCTTCAAATTAATAAATCAACATAGTAAACTACACCATTACAGCTTAATAGATGTAGACTGTTAATAATTAGATTGGCAAATAATATTAAGCTTAGTTAATTTCGCAGTTGGGAAAAAAAGGGATGAACATCTATGCAGAGGGTGAATTTGTAGGGTTCAAAATCAAGTTATTTATTCAACAGATAAAATGGGGATATGTTTATAGAAGAAACGACAATTGGTCAAAAAGAAAAGCAAAAGACTTACAGTTTTGATGAAGTTTTGAAAAGTTCATTAGAGTATTTTAAGGGTGACGAATTAGCTGCTAAAGTTTGGATCAATAAGTATGCTTTAAAAGATTCTGATGGAAATCTTTTTGAGATGAATCCTGACCAAATGCATCACAGGATTGCACGGGAAATTTTTCGTATAGAGAAAAAGTATCCAAATCCTATGTCTGAAGAAACCATTTATAAAGCATTGAAAGACTTTAAATATATTATTCCTCAAGGCGGTCCGATGAGTGGTATTGGAAATACCAAACAAATTGTTTCACTTTCAAATTGTTTTGTTATCGGACATGAAAAACCTGCTGATTCTTATGGTGGAATATTAAAGATAGATCAGGAGCAAGTGCAGTTAATGAAGAGAAGGGGTGGAGTAGGTCATGATTTGTCTCATATCAGACCCGAAGGTCAATCTGTTTTAAACAGTGCTCTTACTTCTACAGGTATTGTCCCTTTTATGAAGCGTTATTCTAACTCTACAGATGAGGTTGCTCAGGACGGAAGACGTGGAGCTTTAATGCTCAGTGTTTCGATTAAGCACCCCGATTCCGAAGGATTTATTGACGCAAAGATGGAGAGTGGTAAAATAACAAATGCAAATATCTCTGTTAAGATTGATGATGAGTTTATGCAAGCTGTTGAGAATAATGAAAAATACACACAGCAATTCCCGATTGATGCTGAGAATCCAATAATTAAAAAAGAAATTGATGCAAATAAACTTTGGAATAAGATTGTTCATAATGCATGGAAATCAGCAGAACCGGGAATATTATTCTGGGACACGGTGATAAAAGAATCTGTCCCTGATTGTTATGCAGACCTCGGATATAAAACCGTTTCAACTAATCCATGTGGTGAAATTCCTCTTTGCCCTTACGACAGCTGCCGTTTATTAGCAATTAATTTGTACAGCTATGTAGACAATCCATTTACTGAAAAGGCAAAGTTTAATTTTAAATTATTCAAAGAGCATGTAAATTATGCACAAAGAATAATGGATGATATAATTGATCTGGAATTGGAAAAAATTGATTCAATCATTGCCAAGATTGATAGCGATCCTGAAGACAAGGAGGTTAAGAGAGTAGAAAAGAACTTATGGAAAAATATTAAAATTAAAGCTGAAGAAGGAAGAAGAACAGGTGTAGGTATCACGGCAGAAGGCGATATGCTAGCAGCTTTGGGTTTAGAATACGGTAGCGAGAATGGTATTGATTTTTCTGTTGAAGTTCATAAAACATTAGCTATTGAGGCTTATCGTTCTTCAACAATAATGGCAAAAGAAAGAGGACAATTCACAATTTATAATTCAAAGAGAGAAGAAAATAACCCCTTTATTAATAGAATAAAAGAGGCTGACCCTGGTTTGTATAAGCAGATGGAAGAATATGGCAGACGGAATATTGCCCTGCTTACTATAGCACCTACAGGTACAACCAGCTTGATGACACAAACAACATCAGGTATTGAACCGGTTTTTATGCCAATTTATACACGTAGGCGTAAAGTTAACCCTAATGATACTGATGTGGTAATTTCAAGCAACGACGAAAACGGACAATCATGGGAAGAGTTTAAAGTATTTCATCATAAGTTTGTAACCTGGCTTGAAACACATGATTACAAGGTAGATGAAGTTTTAAAATATGATAATGAAAAGTTAAACGAGATAGTTAAGCAATCGCCATATTATAAATCTACTTCAAATGATGTTGATTGGGTAAAAAAGGTGAAAATGCAAGGAGCTATTCAAAAATGGGTTGATCATTCAATTTCTGTAACAGTTAATTTACCTGAAGACATTTCGGAGGAATTGGTAGGTGAAGTTTATAAAACAGGCTGGGAAAGCGGATGTAAAGGAATTACTGTTTATCGTTACGGCTCACGCGAAGGCGTTTTGGTTCATTCAAAAGACAAACAGGAAAGTAACTTTAAACGTCCTAAAGAGTTGGATGCTGAGGTAATGAGATTTCAGAATAGTAAAGAAAAGTGGATCGCTTTTGTTGGATTGAAAGATGGTAGACCTTACGAGATATTTACAGGTTTGGCTGATGAGGAAATGTTCCCTATTCCCAAAACAATTAGTAAAGGTAAAATTATTAAAAGACGTGATAAAGACGGGAACTCAAGATATGACTTCCAGTTTGTTGACAGATTTGGTTATAAAAAGAATATGGAAGGTTTGTCGCATATGTTTAATAAGGAATACTGGAATTATGCAAAACTTATTTCCAGTGTGTTGAGACATGGAATGCCAATTGAATATGCCGTAAGCCTAGTAGGCTCACTTAAATTCGACAATGATTATATCAATACATGGAAGGTTGGTGTTGAGCGTGCTCTTAAAAAATACATCCCGGACGGAACAAAAGCTGCACACGGACAAAAATGTATGCAGTGTAATTCTACAAATTTGGTTTATCAGGAAGGATGCTTGATTTGTCAGGATTGCGGACATTCTAAGTGCGGATAGAATCCTCCTATAGTTAATTATTTTGAAAGGGATGGTTTATTACTGTCCCTTTTTTTATTTGTAAACAACAATAATTACAAATACATTTGTAAAATATTAGTAATTATAAAAACATTTTAAAATGAATTCGACAGCATTATATATATTTCTTGGAATGGTTGGTCCTTGGCAAATAGTAATTATTGTAGTTTTAATTGTTCTATTATTTGGCGGCAAAAAGATTCCTGAATTAATGAAAGGTCTTGGGCAAGGAATGAAAGAGTTTAAAAAAGCTACTAAGCCTGAAGATAAAGACAAAGAAGAAGACGAAAAGAAATAAGCAGATTGAATTATCTGAGCTGATTCAAATTACCTGAAAATATTTTATAAATAAAGAGCGG
>JANTGP010000172.1 GCA_024762835.1 Bacteroidota bacterium | reverse complement strand
AGTTTTAGATTTCAATAATCTTTGAGAATATTTATTTTTTACTTCATCAATTACAACTTCTGGAATGTATATTTCAATACTGCCATTTTTAGCACTTTCAAAAATAATCGTAAAGTTTGTAGATTCCATCCAAAAATCAGCAATTATTATATTTGAATCAAGTACTATTTTCATTTTGTCTAATTATGCACAACTAGCAAATATATGGACAAATATACTCTTTTTGTAGGAATTTTTGTCTTTTAGCCCAAGGATAGAGTCAATCGGGCTGATTACGTTCTTTTTCGTATTGTTGCTTACATGCGTATAAATTAATGTTGGTTAAATGCCCGAATGTCGCATTTACTAGTTGAATTTATCCTAAGCTAAACCGTTATTAAGGCTTGACCAGCTATTGAAAAAATTTAACGCAACCAGATTGTTTGTTATATCTGTTCCTAAAAGGTTTGCAAATGAATTATTAGAACCCGCCTATTAAAAATACAAAGGATTAAACTTAATTCCATCTATACGATTTAGTTCAATTGAAGGAAATGGTACTTTAAGAATATTTATTGCTCTGAATACTTTCTTTAAGCATTTCTTTTTTGTTGGTATTTTTGAGAAGTTTACATCAAATGAAAAAAGGTATTGACGGTATCTTTCTAAATGTGGGAAAGGCTTGCCCATATAATACTGTGGATTATCAAACTCATGTATCATTCCGTTTGCACTATAACCAACAGCAAAATTCAACCATTCAGGGATGTAGTCAATTCCTGTAATTCTGTTAAGGCCAAAGGAAAGCCAATGTGTGTGTCCATTGTAGTCGTAGAAAAAACGTTGCACCTGTGTTTCGCCCAAAATATGGTGATAATTGGGGTAGATACTTGGCGAATATGAGAATTTCATTAAGCAAACTTGCTCGTCAAATAATGCTTCCTGCGTAACGAAAAGTAAAGAACCAAATATATTTGCTGCCATATCCGACCAGGAAAAACCCCAGCCTTCATACAATCCGTCAAATATTTCAATGGGTGTTTGGAAAATTAGTCCGGCCGGACCGCCATACAGTAAAGCTCTTTTCTTATCCAAGCCCGACCAACGTAAGGCATAGTATGCAGCATAACTCTCGTGATAGGCACATTGTGCATGTCCACCCTTATCTATTTGGAGATATCCTCTTGAATCGTTGTAGTAGTGAAAGGGTACCCGTTCATGGTCGGTGTACCAAATAAATTTTAAATACGATAGTCCCGACAAGTAAACAGAAGAACCAAAGCCGGCTGTTATTAACAGGCGTTTTTTGTTTATGCTATCCGGATAAGAATCTGCAAATACAGGCTGAGCAATAACTTTCACCAGAGTAAAAAATAAAAATCCGATAAGAAAAAGCCTTTTCATGATACTATTTTATGATTTCCAATAACTCGTCAATTTTAAGATAGTTTCCTTTTATAATATGCTTTGCCTGCTCGTAGAATTTTTTTCGCTCATCTAATTGTTTAATAATAAAGCTTGTTAGTTCTTTATCATTTTTATCTGCTGCAAGTGGGCGTTTTATCTTTGAGTGTTTTATCCGATGGCTCAAGATGCCTGCATTCATCTCGAGGTAAATAGTAAGACCTGCATCATTCATTTTTTGCATGTTATTAAAAAAACATGCTGTACCGCCACCTGTAGAAAGAACAAAATTGTCAAGTTGCAGAATCTTGTTTAACAACTCTTTTTCTTTTATTCGAAAACTATCTTCACCATGACTTTCAAATATTTCAAAGGGGCTCATTCCGCTTTCTTCTTCAATCATTTCATCTAAGTCAATAAAAGTCAGATTTAGCTTTTTTGCTAATTTTTTGCCGATAGTACTTTTCCCGGCTCCCATATATCCAACAATGAATATCTTCATTTCTTACAGAAATTTACATGGATAATTGTTTGAATCTCTATAGGTCAAGACTTATTTGCCCTGAATCTTCAATTTTTGTACCCGGTGCAATTTTGGGTTCAGTTTTCTTTGGTTTAGATTTTTTTCGAGAGTCTTCAATCTCAAATATTATATCATCCTTTTCAGCCTCTTTATTCTCCTTTGCTTTTGCCTTCTTTATTTTTGCAGTTTCAGGTTTTGACTCTTCTTTTGAAATATCATTTTTTGCTGTCTGCTCTTCTGCACTTTCCTTTACATCTTGTTCTTCTTCCTGTTCGGGCAGGTCAGGAAGTATCCAACTAAACTTGTTTATATTAAATGTAGATATTCTTTTCCCTCTTGCCTTATAACTTTTAACTGCAATAAATTCTGCGGTATCAATTATCTCATCTTCTTTGTCTTTGTGTTTACCTCCAAATTCAACATTTAGCCCGGCATGTATATTATCAGTAAGCAAAACAAGTTGAGAACTTATGCTATCATTATTAATAAAGAACATTTTCTTATCTTCTGCTTCAATATTAAACCTTTTCAGATAATAATACTCTTGTTCGCCATCATAATGCACAACTGTAAAAAGCTTGTCGGGATTAAATTTCTCGATTAGTAAGTTATCATCGGAATAATGGTTAGAAAGCTCAAAAGAAGTAACTCTGTAATATCCCTCTTTCGAGATAAAGAGTATTCTATCTTCAGGCATAAACTCACCTAAGAATTTCCCTCTGCCATCGCCATTTAAACGATGTACATCTTCGTCGAACCAGATTTTTCTTCCTCCAAGAGTAGATAGTCCCTTCTCTTTTAAGCTTATCCGGTGCACGTCATGCTTGGTTAAGATATTACCTACGGAGGAACGTCCTTTAATGGCAAGCTGGCTAAAGTCCTGTTCAAAATTGAGCCTTCTTAACTTGGCTTTAGGTTTTAGAACAACTCTAATAATTTCAGCTTCGCCATTTGGGTTAGCCGTAAAATATACTATTCTCGAATTGTTTGTTCCCTTGGTAATAAGGTATTCTTTATCTCGTGTAAAACTTTTCACAAAGAAACGCTTCATATAATACGAACCGTAACGACCATCTTTGTACACTACATTATAAATTGTGCGTGTATCATTAGGCTTTACAACAGCTGCGTGAATTATATCTTTACCAACAAATGACTTCTCATCTACTTTTATCACTTTAAAAACACCGTCGCGGCGGAAAATTATTACATCATCAATATCTGAGCAATCGCTTACAAACTCTTCTTTTTTAAGTCCTGTACCGATGAACCCTTCTTTGCGGTTCATGTAAAGCTTTTGGTTAGCAACCACAACTTTGCTGGCAACAATAGTATCCAGATTACGGATAATTGTTTTCCTCTCTCTCCCCTTCCCGAATTTACGCTTAATCATTCTAAAATAATCAATTGTAAACTGAATAATATTATTGAGATTATTATTTATTTCTTCAATCTCATCTTCGATAGATTTAATGAGTTCATCGGCTTTATAAGAATTGAATTTTGAGATACGTTTAATCTTAATCTCTGTAAGACGAATAATATCATCACGCGTAACCTTTCTGAGAAGAAGCTTTTTAAATGGCTTTAAACCTTTGTCGATAGTTTCAATTATCTCTTCGAAGCTCTCACATTTTTCTATTTTAATATAAATACGGTTTTCAATAAATATCTTTTCGAGGGACGAGAAATGCCATGCCTCATTCAGTTCAGCTTTTCTAATCTCAAGCTCTAATTTAAGTAAATCAACAGTATTCTGAGTATTAACTTTAAGTATTTCGCTTACGCCGATAAAGCGGGGTTTATCATTATCAATAACACATGAATTAGGCGAAATTGATATTTCGCAATCGGTGAAAGCATAAAGAGCATCAATTGTTTTATCGGATGAAACGCCGGTATGTAAATGTATAAGAATCTCTACATTCTCAGCTGTATTATCATCAATCTTCTTAATCTTTATTTTACCTTTATCATTAGCTTTAAGAATAGACTCAATCAGTCCGGTTGATGTTGTACCGAAAGGTATTTCTTTTACAACAAGGGTTTTCTTATCGAGTTTCTCAATTTTTGCTCTTACTTTAATATTTCCTCCACGTAAGCCATCATTATACTTTGAGAAATCTGCAATTCCGCCACTATAGAAGTCAGGAAAGATTTCAAATTCTTTATTTCTCAGAATATTAATCGAAGCATCAATCAGCTCATTAAAATTATGTGGTAAAATTTTAGATGCTAATCCAACTGCAATACCTTCAACACCTTGTGTTAGCAATAACGGGAACTTAACCGGCAGGGTAATTGGCTCTTTATTTCTACCATCGTAGCTAGCTTTCCAATCTGTAGTTTTGGGATTAAAAACTACTTCGAGAGCAAATTTCGATAAGCGGGCTTCTATATATCTTGCAGCAGCAGCACTGTCTCCGGTAATTGTATTTCCCCAATTCCCCTGTGTATCAATCAATAAATCTTTTTGTCCCAGTTGTACCAAAGCTGCCCCAATTGATGCATCTCCATGAGGATGAAACTGCATTGTATGCCCAATGAGGTTAGCTACTTTATTATATCGACCATCATCCAATCTTTTCATCGAATGCAGGATTCTGCGTTGTACAGGTTTTAGGCCATCTTTAATATGAGGAACAGCACGCTCAAGAATTACATACGAAGCATAATCCAAAAACCAGTCCTCGTACATACCGGATATATGAATCACCTTATGTTCAAGGGCTTTTTCCTGCTCCTCGCTTGTTTCAGTGTCTAAATCATTCTCAATTTCTTGATTTGATAAGTCTTCGTTTTTGTCCTCTTTTTCTGAATCCATCTGTATTACAACTATTACAATGCTTGACTTTGTTTGATATACCGAACAAAGATAAATAATATCTTAAACACATTGACTATTTTATGAAATGAAGTTTTTAACATGCATTGTCAACATCCGGCTAAAACTTATCCGACAACTTAAGTATCTATGATAATTATTTGTTTTTAGTACTTTAGTTGTCGTATATTTGTTTTATATATCTAATTATGAAGTTTATTATTAATTATCTAAAATTATCAATTATGAAAAAGATTATAATTTCTGTCATATTTAGTTTAATAGCCATATTTGTTATGGCACAAGAGAAACAAGTTCCTTTCTTTCCTGAATCGGGAACATATACCATTACAAAAAAGATTGCAGCTAAATCGGGCTTGTTTACAGAATACAAAAACTTTGAAGAAGCAAATATGTATATACTGCCTGACTCTTCATTTGTTTTGGAAGTTGACTACACAGAGGGTAACCAAAAGCTTAAAGACCGCAAAGCAATGAGCAAGCAGGAAGAAGCAGCTTTTATACTTCAATTGCGAAATAAAACACAAGGCAAAGACTCCTCCTTATCACTCGACCAGTCGGGCAGACCTGCATTATTACTTGGAAGCACAATAATGGGACTGGGCTATTATGCAAATGCCATGAATGTTATGCTCAATACATATGATAATGATAGTTATAAGATACCAATGGCTACCTATATGTTAACCGCCGGTTTAAGTTTTGTAATTCCATACACCACAACAAAGGATATTCCTGTAAGCAGAGCACAGGCAAGCTTGATGTTTCACGGACAAACAAGAGGAATATTGCATGGAATGGCAATAGCATACATTATTGACCACGACTACGGCAACGATAATAATCAGTATGACCCCTATGATTATGTTGATGGCGAGGAAAATGACAGAAGAATAAGACTTACTTTCGGGACATTATTAAGTGCAGGCGAAGGTGTTATGGGTTTTCATATTGCTAAGAAATGGAATTTCAGCAGAGGTGATGCTTCAATATTTCAACTAGGTGGCGATGCCGGTGCCGGTTTCGGTTTATTAGTTTCTGATGCCTTTGATTTGTACGACAAGCCAACAGCTCAAGCAGCACTTGGTTTAGGCATGATTGGTTCAGCCGCAGGTTATTATTTTGGTAAAAAATTAGCCGATAGACACGAATATACTTTAGGTGACGCTATTACCCTAAGAACCACACTTTTTATGGGTGGATTGGTTTCAAATACAATAGTCAATTATTTTGTTCCTGATAATAATGATAACTCAAAACCGTATACCATGGCAACAATTGCAGGTTGTGCAGCAGGTACTTATTTTGGCATGAAGCAACTCGAAGGCAAGAACCTAACAAACGGGCAAGGTATCCTTATTGGATTAGGAAGTACTGCAGGTAGTTTGATTGGCCTGGGATTAGGCTTTTTGGCCATGCCCGAAGATAGCAACAACACCGATATCTTATTTACAGGAGCAAGCTTGGGTGCAATAGGAGGTTATTTCCTAAGTTCCAAATTCATAAGAAAAAAAATAGCTTATAACAATAACAATTTTGACATCAACCTTGCGTTTAATCCAACTGCTTTATTCTTACAGAACTCAAACAATCTCCGACCTGATTATGTACCTTCGGCTGCTTCCTTGTCGTTAAGGTGGGTTCTATAATAAAATCGCTATCAGGCTCACATTTTTGGGAGACATCAAACCCACCAAAGAACTATGGTATAAAAGACCGGATATAAACCGGTAATACCAATTGTATTTCAAAATGAGCCTTATGTCATTTTGAAAACTACAATGGTAAATGCCGATAGATAAATGAAGAGCTTTAATAAACAAATCCGATGGTTATCGGATGAAATTAAAGCTCA
>JANTGP010000171.1 GCA_024762835.1 Bacteroidota bacterium | reverse complement strand
GTATAGTAATGTAACGATAAATTATGTAATTTATTTTACTCTGATATTTTACGACTTATCATTAACTAATACCAAGCAAGTTTTAAAACTTATCTCGTATTTTGTGCCAATAACCACTTTAGAAATACCACCAACCTCTATTTTACAAGAGTTTTTGGAAGGTAGTAGCTTTGATTATTCGTAGCAGAGTTCAACTAATAGTTCGAGTCTTACCCGTTAGCTTTTTAATGTGGTTGGGGCTGTGTTTGTAAATAGTTAGAATACAATTTGTTTAATAGAATTAATTTGTTTAATTTTGGACAAATTTGCAATACAATTGAAGATATGCCTAAAAAATACATACCACGTTTAATAACAAATGAGGTGTTAGCTGCATCAAAAGAGTATCCAATACTTACAATAAGTGGTCCTCGGCAATCGGGAAAAACCACATTAGTTAAACATCTTTTTGCTGAATTGCCTTACTTCAATTTAGAAAGTCCGGATATTTTAGACATGATATCTGTAGATACAAAGGCATTCTTACGCCAATATCCTCAAGGAGCTGTAATTGATGAAATACAGCGCTTCCCTGAATTATTATCATATTTGCAAGTAGCTGTTGATGAAAATGATAAATGTAAATTTGTTATAACAGGCAGTAACCAGTTTTCGATGCTCGAGAAAGTAACACAATCGTTAGCTGGTAGAACTGCAATTTTAAAACTGCTGCCATTTTCTATTGATGAAATTTCCATACTTCAACCTAATGCTACAGCTGATGAATTAATCTACAAAGGGACACTGCCATCTATATATACTGAAAAGAGAGAACCACTAAGAGCTTATCGTAATTACTACGAAACATATATTGAAAGAGATGTAAGGATGTTAATTAATATTAAGGATATTTCCTTATTTAAGAAGTTCATGAAACTTTGTGCCGGACATGTTGGGCAAATTTTTAATGCCAGTCAACTCGCCAATGAAACTGGTGTGTCTGTAAATACAATTAAATCATGGATGTCTGTTTTGGAAACTTCTTTTATCGTTTATCTCCTTCCACCTTGGTACGATAATATAAAAAAAAGACTTATAAAATCGCCTAAATTGTTTTTTTATGATGTGGGTCTTGCCTCTTATTTGCTTGGTCTTAGAAATCCTATGCACGTTCAACGTGATCCGTTAAGAGGCGGATTATTTGAAAATCTTGTAATAACCGAAATAATTAAGAAATATTATAACTCAGGAATAGCAGCAGATATCTTCTTCTATCGTGATAAAAATGGAAACGAAGTTGATGCTGTATTACCTATATCCCGAGATTTAATTCCTATCGAAATTAAATCATCGGAAACATTTCATAGTGGATTCTTAAAAAGTATTTTGTATTTCCAAAAGCTGTATCCCAACCGAATTATATATCCAAAACTTGTATATGGAGGAACGGAAGAGCAAAATACAGGAAAAATTGAGATTATAAATTTCAAAAATATTTATCGTAATATTGAGTTGTAATACCGATTAGTAAATGAATCCGATTGTTATCGGGTTTGAAATACAATTGAATTACTTCCCGATGTAAAATACGAGACAGGCTTTTTGGTTTATAGAGCCTTGGTTAGTTTGTCGGCAAAAAACCAGAGGTAATTGTTGCAATTAGGTAGCACAACAATGATATTAATCAGTAGAGTATTTCCCAATGTCTGTGGTCTTTTGACAAAACAGATGCTTATTCTTCAGTAAGATCGTCACAGATTGAGCAGTAATCGAGGTAAGGACAATTATCCGGGTCGTAATGGCACAAATCTATATGATGTTCCTTACCAATTAGTTTTATTTCAGTATCCCAAATCTCGAGTAATAATTGATAACGAACTATAAATGGTAAACCTACCGGGAAATCTGGAATAATATTATAGCCTTTCAATAAAAAGATAAGATGAGTAACCAGTTTTCCTGCTTGTTCTTCATCTAATATATCGGCAGCAGGAAATAAAGCTTTGCTAAGGCCAACAATTGTTGATAATTCTTGCTCTGCCAAATTGAGTTTCAGGGTATCGGTTTGAATATTATTGTCAGAAAAAATATTTGAAGGCTGTTTCAAATACAATGCTTGTATATCCTCAACCAACTGCTCAATATATCTATTTATTTCTTGCATTAATATTTATCATTTCAGCAGGAATCACCTCAATCTTTGTCTTTCTTCCCTTTCTTATTATCTCAATGCTAATATTCTGCCCAATCTTTTCTTCATCAAGCAAACTGTGTAAATCATCGATATTCGATATCTTATTTTGCCCTAACGAAATAATAATATCTCTCACTTCAAGTTGAGAATTTCCCTTTATTCTTACTTTATCCACAGATTGAACCATTACAGCGGTGTTTTGTTCAATACTATTTTCAAATTTTATTGCAGGGGATAGATTTATTGTTTGTGCAACAATGCCCAAATAGGCTCTTTTCACCTTTCCATCAAGAATTAGTTTACCAACAACATATTGCGCAATATTAGCGGCAACAGCAAAACAAAGACCTTGAGCTGTTTTTATAATTGCCGTATTTATCCCTATCACCTCTCCTGCTGTATTAACCAATGGACCACCTGAATTACCGGGGTTTAATGCGGCATCAGTTTGTATTACATTATCAATTAGCCGTCCCGATTGCGAACGAAGACTTCTACCCAATGCACTCACAACTCCTGCTGTTACAGTATATTGAAATCCGTATGGGTTGCCAATTGCAACGACCAATTGACCAACTCTCAGAAGTGATGAGTCACCAAATCGAACACAAAGAAGTTTATCTGCATTAATTTTAAGTACTGCTATATCAGTAGCAGGGTCAATCCCTTTTACGAGTGGTTTAAATATCCTGCCATCCTGCAAAACAATATCAATATCAACAGCTCCGTTTATCACATGATTGTTGGTTACAATATATCCATCGGTACTAATGATAAACCCGGAACCTCCACCTTGTCCTTGTTGTGGCAATTTCCCTTGTTGTGCTACTGCTTTTGTTTTTACTTTTATTTGTACAACACTTGGCGAGACCCTTTCCGATGCACCAATAACAGCTTTTGAATATGAATCAAGAATTACTTCTTCATTATTACTTACTTCAATATGCTTGTTGACACTTTGTTTGTGTGAGTTCCCTGTGTTTAATATTTCTGATAATTTCATAATGATATTTTGATTTTATAAGATGATGCTCAAATCTTATAATTAAAAATTGTGACTGAAGCTATAAATAACTCATTGCCAAGTTAAATAATTCTCGACAGTATATAATGAGCCATAGGAATATCGCTTATATTATCAAAATGCAATGAAAGCTTGTTATTAATCTCTTTCATATAGCATTGGTTTTTTGAATTAGCTGCAAACTCAATTATCTTAGCAAAAGTACCGGATTGGTAAAACAATGATTCTTGATTACTAATAAAGTAACATATCATCTTATTTTTCTTCAATATTATCTTTGAGATACCTAGTCTTACGGCAGTCCATCGTAATCGTACCACTCCGAATAATTCTTTTGATTCATCCGGCAAATGGCCAAATCGGTCTATTATATTGTTCTCAAATTTTAATAAATCATCTTCATTACTGATATTATCCAGTTCCCTATACATTCTTATTCTTTCAGCAGCATTACTGATATAATCATTTGGAAATAATATTTCCATATCTGTCTCAATATTGCAATCTCTTACATAAATCTGCTCCTCTTGTTCTATATTTTCATCGGCTTTATCCGTAAACAAATCTTTAAACTCATTTTCACGAAGCTCAATAATTGCTTCATCAAGAATTTTCTGATAAGTCTCTAAACCTATATCCGAAATAAAACCGCTTTGTTCTGCTCCCAATAGATTTCCTGCTCCCCGAATATCCAAATCATACATTGCTATATTAAAACCGCTACCAAGCTCAGAAAAATCCTCAATTGCCTTTAATCTTCTTCTCGAATCCTGCGGTAAAGTATTTAATTCGGGTGCAAGCAAATAACAAAAAGCCTTTTTGTTTGAACGTCCTACCCTTCCTCTAAGTTGATGTAAATCACTCAATCCATGATTTTGAGCATCATTTATTATAATAGTATTCGCATTGGGAATATCAAGACCGTTTTCAATTATTGTTGTTGAAATAAGCACATCGTAATCGCCATTAATAAAACCAATCATAACATCTTCAATCACACGGCCTTCCATTTGCCCGTGAGCAACAACAGTTTTAACCTTGGGACAGAGTTTATTTATCAAGGCTTCAATAACTTTAATATTGTCAATACGATTATGGACAAAGAAAACTTGCCCGTTCCTGCCAATCTCAAAATCAATTGCCTCTTTTATTATTCCATGGTCGAAAGGGTGAACCTCAGTAGCTATTGGATAGCGGTTTTGCGGTGCTGTCATTAAAATGGATAAATCTCTTGCACCAAGCAGCGAGAACTGCATTGTACGCGGAATAGGTGTTGCAGTAAGTGTAAGTGTATCGACATTAGCTCTAAAGGTTTTAAGCTTTTCTTTTACACTCACTCCAAATTTCTGTTCTTCATCAACAATAAGCAATCCAATATCTTTAAAAGAAATATCCTTTCCAACCAGACGATGAGTTCCTATTATTATGTCAAGTTTACCTTTATTAAGATTTTCTATAATAGCTTTCTGCTCTTTTGTCGAGCGGTGTCTGCTAATATAGTCAACCGAACACGGAAAATTCTTTAAACGCTCGGCAAAAGTGTAATAATGCTGCATGGCAAGAACAGTTGTAGGTACCAGAACTGCTACCTGTTTACTATCAGCAACAGCCTTAAAAGCAGCTCTAATAGCAATCTCGGTTTTCCCGAAACCAACATCACCACAAATCAACCTATCCATAGGGATATTTTGCTCCATATCATGTTTTACAAGCTGGGTAGCTTTAAGTTGGTCTGGTGTATCTTCATATATAAATGATGCTTCCAATTCGTTTTGCATATACGAATCGGGTGAGTAACTATAACCTTGCTCAGCCTTTCGTTTAGCATAAAGAGCTATTAAATCCCGTGCAATATCTTTAACTTTCGACTTTGTTTTTTGTTTCAGCCGTTGCCATGAGGGCGAGCCTAACTTGTTAATTTTAGGAGCATCTCCTTCTTTTCCCTTGTATTTCGATATTTTATGCAGGTTATGAATATTTACAAAAAGAATATCGTCGTTTTTATATACCAAGCGAACTGCTTCTTGTGCTCTCCCGTTATTGTCAACTCTAGAAAGTCCGGCAAACTTCCCTATCCCATAATCGGTATGAACAACATAATCACCCGGCTTTAGTGCCTGCAAAATATTCAGGTTTACAGATTCCTTTTTAACAAATCTGCTGCGAATAGTAAACTTATGGTAACGTTCAAAAATCTCATGGTCGGTATAACAGCATAAATTTAAATCGTTTTCGACAAAACCTTCGTGAATCGGATTTAATATTGCCGAAAATTCCTCAACTTCTTGATTTATCTCATTAAAGATAGATTGTAACCTGTCTATTTGCTTTTGATTTGACGAGAAGATGAAATTAATATATCCGCTTTTGTAATTTTCGTACAGGTTTGTGCTTAACAGCTCAAAATTCTTATTAAACTTTGGTTGGGGTGATATATTGAATTTTATTGACTTTCCGCCAATGCTATTCTGTTGCCCGAACTCTACAATAGAAAACTGTTTAAATTGCTCTAATATCTCATCACCTTTTAATAAAGCACCTGCAGGCGAAAAATCATTATCACTATCATTCTTATAATTCTCATTTGCATCGTCATAAAGCTTGTCGACAAGCTTGCTAACCACGCCCACATTCTTTATCCAAAGTTTTGTAGTCTTGGGAATAAAATCAAGAAAACTTATTGAGTTTGTTGAATTTAATCCTTCTTGAATATTTGGTATTATGGTAATCTCAGTAAATTTCTCATCAGAAAGCTGAGTATTAATATCGAAATTACGAATATCTTCAACTTCATCGCCAAAGAAATCAATACGATATGGCAAATCGCTCGAAAACGAAAATATATCTACGATGCTTCCGCGAACGGAAAATTGGCCGGGTTCAAAAACAAAATCTGTTCGCTCAAAACCGTATTCATATAATACCTCATTAATAAAATCAATACTTATTTCTTCACCTTTCCTAAGCTGTAGCGATGTTTCCTGAAGCTTAGTTTCTGTAATAACTTTCTCAGCCAAAGCTTCGTGGTAACTTACAATTATTTTTTTTTCATTTGACGATGAAAGCTTACTCAACACCTCGGTTCGCAGCATAACCGAAGCCGAATCAAGATTTTCTTTAATGATATGCCTTTTGTATAATAAAGGGAAAAACAACACATTTGAATTACCCATTAAACTGCACAAATCGTTATAAAAGTAAGCAGCTTCTTCTTTTTCGTTTAAAACAAAAAGAAAATGCGAACTTAAATCTGCAAAACAAGAATCTGCAACAAAAGCAAGCGAAGAGCCAACTATCCCTTTTAGATATAGCTTTGTTAAATCTTCATTTTGTAATGAAGAAAGTATCTCGGCAACTTTAGAGTGCTGCCTGTAATAATCTCTTAGTTCCTGTAGTTTCAAGGTTTATGCTGCTTTTTTTTTGAA
>JANTGP010000170.1 GCA_024762835.1 Bacteroidota bacterium | reverse complement strand
GTAAAGGTTACTACTTTGATATAATCTTTTAGACTTTCGATAAAAAGGATATCCTCAAATTTGATCTTGATAAGTTTTTTATCAACCTTTAAAAAGATAAAAGATATTTCGTCATTGGGAGTTGTTTCTCCCTGATAATTTCTTTCAAGATAAATTTGCTGGGTCAGTTTGTTAATAGATTTTATAAAACGGTTAAAGGGAATAGGTTTAACCATATAATCCAGAACATCCAGGTAATAGCTCTCTACAGCAAATTCCCTAAAGGCACTTGTAATGATAAAATGAACGCGGGAATTGGAATTTTTTATCACTTCAAGTCCGTTGATCTTAGGCATCTTTATATCGATAAAAACTACATCGACCTCCCCTCCCTCAATAATCTGAGTTGCTTTAAACGGATTGTTAAAGGTACCGATAAGTTCCATATTTGGAAAATCTTTGAGGTAAGTCTCAATGATCTTTATTGCCAGTGGTTCATCGTCAATTATAATGCATTTAATCTTCATTCAACAGGTATTTTTAGCTCAACTATAAATTGGTCGTCCCTTGTAAAAATATCCAGAGTAT
Source organism: Bacteroidota bacterium (assembly GCA_024762835.1). Classification (GTDB taxonomy): domain Bacteria; phylum Bacteroidota; class Bacteroidia; order Bacteroidales; family M50B96; genus JANTGP01. The sequence continues at coordinate 6,055 of JANTGP010000170.1, read as the reverse complement.
AATTTTTACCGTACAATAAATCTAATCTTCGTTTAATATTCTTAATTCCTATACCTTCGTTTTCAGTAATATCTTCAGAAACGATATAGGTATTACTCACCGTAAAATAAAGAAAATATCCATTAAGCTCAAAGCTTATATTTATATTTATTTTTGAATACTCGTTTTCGGCACTTCCGTGTTTAAAGCAATTCTCAATAAAAGTAATAAAGATAAGAGGGGGTACTTTGATATTACTGATATCTCCTTTTATATCGATATGGGAAATGAATTTATCACCATATCTTAATTTTTCAAGCTCAAGAAAGCTTTGTAAATATTTGATCTCTTTGATAAGGCTTACCGTTTTTTCTTTCATATCATAAAGAACATATTCCATGATCTCTGACAGTTTTAATACGATCTCGGGGGCATAATCTGATTTTTCAAGAGTGAGGGCATATAAATTATTCAGGGTATTGAAAAAAAAGTGTGGTTGAATTTGCGTTCTCAGATAGTTGAGTTCGGTTCTGAGCTGAAGTTTTTTAAGCTTATCATTGCGGCGCTTTTCATAGATCCAGTCGTTGGTAAGTTTGATGGCTGCTACAAAGCCGATCACATAAATAATTCCTATGATCATGGCAATGATATGATTAAAAGTAAAGGCTTTATCAGATCCTTCGGCTTCGGGCCAGATATTTTCACTTACCAGGTAAAGCGTTAATCCTGTTCTAATCAAGTAAAATATTGTAAGAGATAAAATAAAATACAGTGCAAACTGAAGATATTTCTTTGTAAGTATAAATCTGGGAATAAGAAAATATATGGTAAAATAAGTAATGGCGATATTCAAAGGAAATTCGATCAGGTTGGATTTAAACGAATACCAGTAATCGTTATTCATACTTCCATAGCGTATAAAATTGATGATAAAATACACTACCCAGAAGGTGATATGAAAGCGTATTGGGATTTCGGGTTGTTTCTTTTTATTTAACATTTATTAAAACGGATTTAAAGCAAAAATAAAGTGTTTTAATTAAAATGCAATTTTTTAAATGAAAGGGATAAAGATTTGCATAAAACTGCATAAAAATTTATATAGATGTAATTAAAAGCAGTGTAAATCTCTGTATTGAAAATAAATAAGTAAATAAATGCATTTATTTGCTTGTTTAAGTATTTTTTTTATAGGTTTGCAGTATAAACTTATTAATATTCAAAATTCAATTATTATGAGAAAAAAGTTAGTATCTTCTTTTCTTGTTATTTTTCTTAGTGTAACTTTTACATTTGCTCAACAGGTAATTGTAAGTGGTAAAGTTACCGATAATACCGGGCAGGGATTGCCGGGAGTGAATATACAAGATAAAGGAACAGGTCAAGGAGTGGCAACCGATTTTGACGGAAATTATGAGATTTCTGTAGCAATGGGTGATGTTTTGGTTTATTCTTTTGTAGGTTTTGCCACAGAAGAGGTGACTGTTAGTAAAGCAGTTATTAATGTTACTATGAGCGAGGATGCTCAGAGTCTGGACGAAGTGGTAGTAACTGCTTTGGGAGTTAAAAGGGAAGCAAAATCGTTGGGTTATTCATTAACTGAGGTTGATGGAGATGATTTGACTCAGGTTAAATCAACCAATGCAATGAATGCCTTACAAGGTAGAGTTGCCGGGGTAAATGTTTCAACAAACAGTACAGGTGCTTCCGGTTCTACAAGGGTTATTATTCGTGGTGCGAGTTCGTTAACCGGAGATAACCAACCACTGTATGTGGTAGATGGTATTCCTATTATCAACTCAACAAAAGGTTCGGCTTCTACAACACAATCAACTTTTGACGGTGGTGATGATTTAGGGTCAATTAACCCTGATGATATTGCTTCAGTATCGGTGTTAAAAGGTAGTTCAGCTGCAGCGCTTTATGGATCTCTCGCTTCGAATGGTGTAATCATGATCACCACAAAATCAGGTAAAGGTCAGCAAGGGTTTGGAGTTGAAATTTCAAGTCAGTTGACTTTTGATAAAGTTAATTCTGATTTATATGATTTTCAAACATCTTATGGTCAGGGGCTTTCCGGATTAAGAGCAGGTTATAGATATGACGCAGACGGAAACATTATTGATATTGAGGCTGAAGAAGGCTATGAAGCTGCTGTTGAGCATGCTAAAGACAGAGGTTTAGATTCATGGGGGGCAAAATTTGACGGTGTTCCAACTATTCAGTGGGATGGAGTGAAAAGACCTTATTCTTATAGTGGAGACAATATTGATAAATTTTATAGAGTTGGTAGTACAGCTGTAAATACGGTTTCTTTGACAAAAGGTGCCGAAAATTACAATTACCGCTTTTCTTTTTCTAATTTAGATAATGCGGATGTATTTCCAAATTCTTCATTAAACCGTAATTCATTCTCATTCAATTCTATGGCAAAAATTAATCCTAAATTAACTTCTACGATTAATGCCAAATATATAATTGAAAAAGTACATAACCGTGTTGGTATTGGTGACGGGCCTGGTAACGCAAATCATATTGCCATGATGTTACCGAGTAACCTTGATATTAGAGATATGAAACCTGGTATTAATGAGGAAGGTACCGAGTTGAAATTTATCTCCAGCCAGTGGTTTACAAATCCATATTGGGTAGTAAATAAATTTAATAATGATGACAAAAAGAACAGACTTATTGCATCAACAACTTTACGTTATGATATAACTGATTGGTTATATGCATCGGGTAGAGCAGGTATTGATACTTATGATTTATCAAGACAAAATGTTACACCGGCAGGTACTGATTATTACCCGGGCGGATCAATAGTTAATACAAAAACTACCTCAGCTTTATTTGATGCTGATGTGATGCTTGGAGTTGATAAAGATATAACTGATCATTTTACCACAAAATCTTTTATTGGAGCAAATACAAGAAAGACTTCTTATGAAAGAATGGGGCTTATAGGTAAAAACTTTATTATTGATGATATGGAAAGTGTCATGACAACTGTAAGTAAAACCCCCAGCTATGCCGTTGGGAAAACAGAAACTAATTCGTTATATGGTTCGTTTGAATTTGGTTTTGATGAGCTTGCTTATTTAACTTTTACAGGAAGACAAGAATGGTATTCTACCTTATCTTTCCCCGGTAAAACTACCCCTAACGATGATTTTTACTGGTCAGTTAGTGGTTCTGTTTTATTAAATGAATTATTTAATGAGTCTGAGTCTCTTAATTTCCTTAAACTTAGAGCCAGTTATGCTCAGGTTGCGGGTGGAGCAAGAAGCCCTTATGCTTTAAATTTGAATTATAGACTTTATCCGGATAGTCATTTAGGAAACATTTATGCTTCTATAAATGGAAATACTATTCCTAATCCAAATTTAGTTCCTTTCCAAAAAGATGAATTCGAAGTGGGTCTGAACGGTAGATTCTTTGATAATCGCTTATATTTAGACCTGGCATATTATAACAATAAAACAACCAACGATATTGTGGCTGTTGGGGCTGCCTCTTCTTCAGGATATACACAGGCTTTGTTAAATATTGGTGAATTAGCAAATCAGGGAGTTGAATTCTTATTGGGAGGATATCCTGTAAGAAATGATAATTTCTCTTGGGAAACTTCATTTAATATTGGTTATAACGATAGTGAGATTGTTCATACAGATGATACTGACAGTGAGATTAATCTTAACGGAGGTATTGGACGTGCATATCTTAATACCATTTCACATATAGTGGGTGAACATTATGGTGTTATTAAAGGAACTTCTTACGTACGTGATGATAACGGAAATATTGTTTATGAAAACGTACCCACCGCTTCAAATCCTGATGCAATTCCCAGACCTGTTCAGGGAGAAAGAAAAATCCTTGGTCAGGGGGTAGCACCTTTAACTGCAGGATGGTCAAATTCATTCAGATATAAGAATGTAAGCTTAAATTTCCTGATCGACGGTAAATTTGGAGGTCAGGTTTATTCAGAGACTTCAATAGAATCCTATTTTAAAGGTCGCCATAAAGCTACTTTAGCCGGAAGAGAAAATGGTCTGAATGTAAGTGGTGTTGATGTGGATGGAAATCCTTTTGAAACCACAATTTCACCAAAAAATCTTCAAACCTATTACAGATATATTTCCGGTGAAAATATAGGTATAGCAGAAGAATTTGTGTATGATACAGATTTTATCAAATTTAGAGAAATTAGTCTAACATGGGGATTACCTCAGAAATTCCTAAGTGGAAATTTCATTGAAGATTTAAGATTATCTATTATAGGAAGAAACTTATTCTATATCATGAAAGATGTTGATTCAATAGACCCTGAAGCTTCACTTAGTAACAGAAATGCTCAAGGTATTGAAATGTTTGGCGTTCCTGCAACAAGAAGTCTAGGTTTCTCTGTAAATGTTAAATTTTAAAATTAGAAGAAAATGAAAAAAATAATTTTTATACTAGCAATAGTATTTGCATTCGGAGCCTGTGATAATGGTTTTGATGAGATGAATGTAGATCCGGTTAATCCATCGGTGTCACCGGCTAAAAACCAATTGACCTATGTTGAGTTATTTACTGCAGGAAATGGTTATGTTGCAAATTTATTTTGGAATATTATTCATGCTCAGGCAAATATGCAACAAACACATATAACTAGCTATTCCGGAGCATTTGCATATAAACCCGGTCATACCTACAGGTTATATGATGAGCAGTTTAAAACTGTTATTAAGAATGTTGTTGATTTAGAAAATAATTTATCTAAAGCAACTACTCCTACAGCTGCTGAAGATTTAGCAATTGTAAAAGTTTGGAGAGTTTTAGCTTTTAGCAGGTTGACTGATGCCTATGGAGATATTCCATACAGCGAAGCAGGTAAGGCTTTTATTGAAGGTATTCGTTTTCCAAAATTTGATAAACAGGAAGATATTTATGCAGACATGTTAAAAACTTTAGATGAGGCAGCAACTGTTTTAAAAAATGGAAATGCAAGTTCTTTTGGAAGTGGTGACATTGTTTATAAAGGAGATATTACCAAATGGGCAAAATTTGCTAATTCGTTGATGCTTCGACTTGCTATGAGAATGACAAAAGTTGATGAAGCTAAAGCGCAAGAGTGGGCTACTAAGGCAATTAATGGAGGGGTAATGGAATCAAATGATGATATAGCTTATATAGTTTTTGATCAAACTGCTGATAACAGAGGTCCAAGCGTAAATCCAACTACCAAAGGTTTTAGTTCAAGACATATTTATCAAATAAAGATTTCTAAAACTTTTATGGATTTCTTGCAGTCTCATAATGATCCTAGAATAGGTGTTTTATGTTCTTTACCTGATGGTAATACAGATCCTGCTGTTCAATCCGGACAAGAGATTGACGATTATACAAAAGGAGCTGCAAACTCAAAACCAAACGTACATATTTTTGGTTCTAAAACCTATACTGATATGAATGGTCAGGTAGTACCCGGAACAGCTTCAGAAATTTATGATGCTCCCTATTTCTTTCAAACCTATGCCGAAGTTGAGTTAATGGAGGCTGAGGCAGCCTACAGATGGGGTATTGGTGGTGATGCTAAATCACATTACGAAGCCGGGGTTGCAGCAGCGATGGACTATTTATCACTATATGGTCATGGAGTTGGAGTAAGTAGTTCCGAAATAAGTGATTACCTTACAGCTAATCCTTTTGTTGAATCAGATGCTTTGAAAATGATTAATGAGCAATATTGGGTGGCCACTTTTCCTAATGGTTTAGAAACTATGTCTAACTGGAAGAGATCAGGTTATCCTGAATTGGTTCCTTTAAAAGTTGCAGATCAATTAACCAATGGAGAAATTCCAAGAAGGTTTGTTTTACCTGCAAGTGAGGCAGTACAAAATCCAGATAATTATAATGCAGCTTATCCATCAGGTACTGATGTAATCACCGGTAGAATGTGGTGGGATGTAGAAAAATAGAATATTTTGAGTTAAATATTTTTTTAAAAAGGCTACACTTCCTGGTGTAGTCTTTTTTTTATTGTCGCTAAGACCCTATTATTGGATGTTGGTCGAAAAAATTATTCTAT
>JANTGP010000169.1 GCA_024762835.1 Bacteroidota bacterium | reverse complement strand
CAATCCAATCCTCATCAAAACCGGCAAGCATATATTTATATTTATTCTTTTCAGGGTTTTTATAGTCAAGTGCAGCAAATTCAAAAGAAAAAATATAATCTTTATATGTTAGAATAATTTTTTTTGTTTCGTTAATTGATTTAGTAAGAACGGATTTTTTATGCTTTTTAGATTTTTCTGGTTTTACGGATTTATTATCTAACCTAAAATCTGTTATTGCTACTTGTGGTTTTATTGATTTATTAAATAACTGAAAGTCTGTTATAGCTATTTGGGGAATAATATCATTTAACTTGATGCTATCCGGATTGAACATTGTAAATCCTGTATGGCCACCAAAAAACATAATTCCGTCTTTGGTTTTATAACAAGAGCTATTAAGAAATAGATTTCCTTGAATACCATCTCTTTCAAAAAAGTTATGAATTTCTTCTGTTTCGGGATTAAACTTACATAAACCATTAATTGTGCTAAACCATAGATTTTTGTTATCGTCTTCCAGAATTCCCAGAACCCCATCGCTGGGTAGTCCGTTTTTTGTTGTGTAATGCGAAAAACTGCTTGTTTGTTTATTAAACCTATCCAGACCAAAACCGGTACCAATCCACAGAGTCCCTGTTTTATCTTCATAGAAATAATATACAGTATTATTACTCAGACTTGTTGAATCATCTTTTATATTAAAGTACCTTATAAAATTATCATGTTCTCTGTCATATTTACATATACCAGCATCTTTGGTTGCAATCCATAAATCCCCATTACTGTCAACATATGTATATGTAATTCTTCTTGAGCTAATAAGGTCTTTTGTTGTGTCATTATCAGCTCTATAATAAAGCTTGACATGCATCTCGTCATTTGAAATTCGAATTAGCCCTTTATCCATTGTTCCAATCCAATAATCACCTTTTTTATCAACAGAAACACATGATACCATTTGATTTGAAAGTCTCTTGGCTAATTCAGTATTTTTAGGAAATATTTTAAATTCTCCAGTTTTTTTGTTGAATATCTTTACTCCATGTGGCATAGTACCTATAAGTAACTCGTTAGCTTGGTAATTAAGAATAGAAAATATCCAAAATTCAGGGATCTCGGATTCATCTTCCGGTACATAATTGTGTGTTATAAATTCTTTGCTATGTATGTTAAATTTATTCAATCCACCCTTATATGTTCCTATCCAAATATCTCCAATTGAGTCTTCGTAAAAGCTTGATACAAAATTATTACTTAAGCTTTTAGGATTATCCGTATCATGTTTATAACTTGTAAATCTATTAGGCGTATAGTCAAAATAATTTACTCCCATTGCTGTTCCAACCCAAAATATCCCGGTTTTATCTTGTACAATACACGACAAAGTACTGGTAGATAAACCTGACGGATTATCAGGATTATATCGCGAGTGTATAAACTTTCCTGTTGTTCTGTCCATCATGCTAACTCCCGAGTTGTTACAAATAAGCCATAATTTCCCCGATTTGTCTTCTATTATTGAATTAACCCATGAAGATGATGGTGTATAAGTATCAGGGTCATCAGGAGCGTTAAAACCATCAAAGTACCTTGTGAATTTATTCTCTTTTATATTAAAGCTAACTAAACCTCTTAAATATGTTCCAATCCATAGAGTTCCTTCTTTATCCTGATACAAAGACTTTATTATATTATCGCTAATACTATTCTTATTATTTTGATTGTGCCAGTATGTTTTTTTCTTTCCATTCTTATCTATTTTGATAAGCCCACCGCCTTGGGTTCCAACCCAAATATTCTCATCTTTATCTTCAATAATACAATTTATTAAATCGCTGCTGATATGGTATGGCTTTGCTGACTTATTTGTGTAATGAATGAATTGTCCCGTCTTTGTGTCAAATTTATTTAATCCACCAGGGTAGGTGCCAATCCATAAATAGCCTGCTTTATCTTCGACAATTGCTTTTACAGCACCTTTAGAAATACTTAAGCTGTCATTTGGATCATTAATGTAATTTTTAAATGTTTCATTTGCTCTATTAAAGCTTGAAAGACCATCATAAGTACCGACCCAAATTGTTCCCAAACTGTCTTCATAAATCGAAAATATATTATTCGACAAGATACTTGTTTCAGTCTCAGCAGAGTGTTTAAAGCTAATAAAGTTATAACCGTCGTACCTGTTAAGTCCTCCACCTTGAGTCCCAAACCACATGAATCCACTATTGTCTTGTAAGATACAAGTTACAATATTCTGAGATAAGCCTTCTTCAACTGTAAGATGTTTGAAGCTTATTACGTTGTTTTGTGCAAAAATTAGATTTGATATTAAAAGTAGAGTAATGAGGTAATAGAATCTTTTGTTTATATGTTTCTTATTGTTTAATCTACGCATATTTTATATGTTTATATGTTAGAAACTAAAGATTTTATAAAGATAAGGATATTCAATGAGTAAATAAAACTTTATTTTAGAATGTATTTCATCGAAATATTTTATTTTGAATAATATAAAGTTTTTATTGTATGCGGCTTCAATACCATATGAATGATATTTTGAAAAAAACAAACTGAAGCTATAATTGTAATAATTCAACCCTTAGTTAAAAGAATAACACAAAAAACTTCACAATAGCTATGTTGTATTCTAAGAAATAGTGTAAATCTATTAAAAATAAATTTACTGATATGTACAATTATTATCTGTCAACAGGATATAATTCTTATAAAAAGTAACTAAAGCAAAATGTGTTTTTATTGCTGTTGTTATAGTCTTACTTGCTACAAAATAAAGGTTCTGCTAATTGAGCGATTTTCGACAATGCTATTAATAACTTCGGCAAAAACTTTAGCCATTGAAAGAACTTTTATCTTATCTGATTTCTTATCGCCTAAAGGGATTGAGTTGCTGATAATAATTTCAGAAATAGGCGATTCGTTTATTCTTTTAATTGCAGGACCTGAAAGTACCCCGTGAGTAGCAACTACACGAACACTTCTTGCTCCTTTATCTAACATTATCTTGGCAGCTTTTGTAATTGTTCCTGCTGTATCAATCATATCGTCAACAATGATAATATTTTTGTCTTTTACCTCACCAATTACGGTAATCTCATCTACCTCATTATCTATTTTTCGAACCTTATGACTTACAACTAATTCTGTATTTAGAAATCTTGCATACGAGTTTGCTCTTTTTGCTCCTCCCATATCAGGAGCTGCAATAATTAAGTTCTCGAGTTTTAAACTTTTTATATATGGAACAAAGACAGATGAAGCATACAAATGATCAACCGGAATGTCAAAAAAACCTTGAATCTGGTCAGCATGTAAATCAAGTGCCACAATACGGTCAACACCTGCCGAGCTAAGTAAATTGGCAACTAACTTTGAGCCTATCGAACAACGGGGTTTGTCTTTCCTGTCTTGTCTTGCAAAACCGAAGTATGGCATTACAGCAATTATTTTATAAGCTGATGCTCGTTTTGCTGCATCAATCAATAGTAATAATTCCATTAAGTTATCCGAAGGCGGGAAAGTCGATTGAATAATAAAAACATGAGCACCACGCACAGATTCGTCATATGCAACCTCAAATTCACCATCGCTAAAGCGGCGAAATTCTATCTTGCCTAATTCAATTCCATATTCTTTAGCAATTTCGTGAGCCATATATTCCGATTCACGACCTGAGAAAATCATTAACGAGTTTTTGTGTGTGGCCATTTTATTAGAGTTTAAAATTAAGAATATAAATAATGTTTGGCTGTAAAAATATAAAATATACTCTTTTAGCTCATAATATTTTTTCAAATAGTTTTAAACAGATAAAAAGCCAGTTATTGCTCTGTAATAATAAATGATTAATTTTTAAACAAATTCTGCATATTCTTATGAAAGCTTGTTTATTCGTACCTCAATGCTATAATAGGATCGAGGCGGGAAGCTTTTACAGCAGGAAGATATCCTGAAGATATTCCAACAATGAAACAAAGAAAAACACCAGTAAGTATCCAAAGCCATGGAATAATAAATGTGCTGCCAATTATTAGTGAAATAATATTTCCGGTAAAAACACCTAAAATTATTCCTAGCAAACCTCCAAGTTGTCCGATAATAATAGCTTCGTATAAGAACTGTTTTTTTATAACTCCGGCTTGGGCACCAAGTGCTTTACGAATTCCAATTTCACGTGTACGTTCAGAAACCGATACCAGCATAATATTCATCAAGCCAATTGCTGCACCTAAAAGAGTAATAAACCCGATTATTGTTGCAGAAATTGTAACATATTTAATATTCTCAATTAGCATATTTGAAAGGTTATCGCTTTTTTCGATACGAAAATCGCTTCTGTCCCCCGGATTTAATCGTCTGATAGTTCTAAACGCTCCTTCTGCTTCACTTACAGCAATATCTAACAATGCAGGGTCGTTTGGTTTTACCAATATATCGTGATTTGCTTTTGGTTGTGAATAATATTGGCGGACATTGCTGATTGGTAAAAAACAAACTTTATCGCCGGGTCCGCCAAAGCTTGAGCCTTTTGATTTTAATACACCTATCACTTTATATTTACCGTTGCCAACCGAGATTATCTTGTTTAAGGGGTCAATTCCTTTCGCAAATAGTTTATTTGCTACTTCTTGCCCCAGTATGGCAGTATTTCTGTTTAGTTCTATTTCTTGTGGCGAAAAATTACGACCTTGCTCAATTTCCCATCCACCCGTATATAAGTAATTATCATCTACTCCTAAAACTGCAATATTTGGATTTGTTTTCTCTGATTCATACTTTAATGTACCTTGCCATGTTGCCCATGTTGAAACAGAAACAATTGCAGGAAAAACAAAATTATTCTTAAATTTTTCAGCTTCTTTGTATGTGATGTTTATGTTGTTTTTTCTTCGTTCCCGCTTTGCTTTCGTAAAACTCCAGTCTTTTGATATTGTAAAAGTATTGGCCCCCATTCTTGATAGCTTCGTACTTATTGAGCCTTTTATTGAATCAATAGCAGTTAGTATCCCTACCAAAGCCATTATTCCTATGGCTATAATCAAAACAGTTAAAACAGTACGTAACAGATTAGACCGTATTGACCTGAAGGATAGTTTTATATTCTCTTTAAAAATTTGGTTAATAACCATATTTTGCTTTTTTCTTCAAATTTAGTAAATATTAATGTAATACGGACTATTCATAAATAAATTACTTTTTATTTGTAATTAATGCACTCATTTTACTTTTCATATTGAGTTTAAGAAGAACACTAGTCTCCCGGGTAGTCAATATTCACTATTCATAAAGTAAAAGTTCCCTTCATCCAATAGGAGATCATTTATTATAATCAGAAACTATGAAATATCATTAAGCTCATTTATGTCAAAATTCTCATTGAGTTTATAGAAAGTAGCTTTTTCGGTAAAAACCATTTCAATAATATTTAAAACTATAAAGTTTACAAGTATCTTTTCTGCAAGCTTACGGGGTAAGTAGGCAATCTTACAAAACTTCGACAGACTGATAGAATCATTATTGTCGATATATTGAAGAAGAATCTTTTCTTTCTCAGTAAATTCAATTACTAGGTCCAATTCCTGCTTTTGTCTCTTCCAAACTTTTAATAAGACAGTATTTGCCAATAGGTTTTGGTCCTTAACTCTGATATAACTTAACCACTTGCCTTCTTTATTGACTGCTTTAACAGGACGTTTATGTATGTCTTTGGGTATATCAATTTCTAAAACCGTACGCTTGTTTATTTTCCATTCTTTAACTGTAAAATGAACTTCGGGTTTACAATAAAGTTGAGCAGCACCTTCAATCATAAAAAACTCTTCCTCGCTTCTTACACCTGCAATTGCACCATTATCCTTAACGCCAACTAATAGCTTTCCGCCATCGGTATTTGCAAAAGCAGATAATGTTTTAGCAATTTTCCTAGAGTCTGAAATCTCAAACTTAAAATCAAGTTGCTGATGTTCACCTTCTGAAATTAGATTATAAATATAATTATTCATTATTATCTAATTGTAATTGCGTGAAAACTAAATGTTCCGGTAATGTCTTGAAAAAGTATTAAAAGTTAATCTTTTAATATGCTATGGTACAGCAGTCGCCATCTCTATTAAATCTTTCGCTTTTAGAGAAAAAGAAGTCCATCTCGCGATGAGCATTTTCGTCACTATCCGAGCCATGAACAGCATTGTTTTGAACAGAGCTGGCAAACTTTTTACGTATTGTTCCTACTTCTGCATTTGCAGGATCAGTTGATCCAATTAATTCACGATAGTCAATAACTGCATTTTCTTTTTCTAGAATTGCAACTACAACCGGACCTGAAGTCATAAATTCAACCAAGTCATTGTAAAAAGGTCTTTCTGCATGAACATCATAAAATACTTCTGCCTGATGTTTTGAGAAATGTGTTAGTTTCATTGCTTCAATATGAAATCCTGCCTCATTTATCATTGCTAGAATTGGACCGATATGCTCTTTGCTTACTGCATCGGGTTTAATAATTGTAAATGTGTATCTTCCTGACATAATTAAAAATTTAATGTTTTATTTGTACTATTAAAAGTCAAAATGTTCTTGTTACTTATTAAGTTATTTATTTTTAGTTAAATTTTGATTCATT
>JANTGP010000168.1 GCA_024762835.1 Bacteroidota bacterium | reverse complement strand
ACCTTAGCCGGTGAGTATTTAAATTCTTATCCGGCTCTTATATTTTAATAATAGCAACTTTTGAATACCCATACCCTTGATAAAAATAAAAAATAATCTGTTACTACAATTAAATAATTATTAATTAATAAATTAAAAATATGAAAAAAATTCTTACAATAATAACCATTGTGATATTGTCTACAACAATATCCTTAAGTCAACTTTTATCGCCCACCTTAACTAATACTCTTGAAACAAGTGCATTGAGCATGAACTTTGGAGTTGGGATGATTGTACCTTATGTTATCACAATACATAATCCAAATCCAAATGATGATCTATTTGATGTTGTAATAATTGATAATTTGCCTGTTGAATTACAACTTATGCCAGCAATTAGTGATTTTGTTTCTTCAGGAATAGGAAATCAATGTGAGTTGCCAAATTTGATAACTGTCCCCGGAGGTGCATCAATATCATATCATTTATTCGCTGTTGTAATTGCCCCCTTATGTGATATGACAATAAGTAATTGTGCTACTATTACTGAAGGTTCATACGGAGAATATCCAGTAACCGCATGTTGGCAAACATCCAGCCCAAATACCTTAGTAATAAACGCTACAATAATAGATGAGATATGTGATTGTGATGGTGCTATTATGTTGGGTGTATCAGGTGGTATTCCTCCGGTAACTTTCATGTGGAATAACGGCGAAACAACACAATCTATTTATAATTTATGTAATAATAGTTATTCATTTACGGTTACAGATGATTTGGGTTGTGAGGAAATAGGATCTGTACCAATTGACGCTGGGTCTGATTTATATATAAAGAGCTGGGGTGGAACTGAACCTACTAGTTGCAGTACTAACGATGGAACAATTGATGTCGATTGGCTTGGAAATTCACCGAGTTATACCGCAATATTGCTTAAACCAGATGGTACACCCCTATATACTGCAACAGTGATAGGGACACCTCCATTAACACAATATACTTTTAACAATGTCCCTCAGGGACTATATAATATTGTTATTGTTGACAATACAACCGGATGTTCTGAAAATTTTGCAGGACTAACTGGAGATGAAATATGGGTTGATATTTCATTGGATAATGGTATAGATTTTAGCATTAATCAAACAAATCCAACTTGTTGTTATAGTGATGACGGCTCAATTTCAGTAACAAATGTTGTTAACAGTTATGGTTATGTATTTTACTCATGGTCAAATGGAGAAACAACCAGTTCTATATCCAATCTAACTGCGGGCACATATTTTGTCACTGTATCAGATATACAATTTTGCACAAAAGTAAAAATGATAGAACTAATTTGTCCTGATATTCCACAAGTTGAAATAGAACATACAAATCCAAATTGTGTAACTTTAAATGCAGGTACTATTGATTTCAACTGTACAAATTACACTAATTGGACATATGAAGTTACTGGACCTAATGGATATATAAATATAGGAAATAGTCCAGGCCCAATATCACTTAACGGATTATATGAGGGTTTTTACAATATTGCAATAACAGTTGGGAATTGTACATATAGCTACCCATGCCAATTAACACAATTAAAATTAGAATTTAGGATGACAGTTATTGATTGTAGCGTTTATAGTGCAGGTTTATTAGAGTTAATAGTACAAGGAGGGGTGCAACCATTATCATTTCAATGGACATTCAATGGTATGCCTTATGCTATCTCTCAAAGTAATAATGTTATTGAATTTTTTCCTAATTCAGGAACATATTGTGTAACCGTTACTGATGCTCTAGGATGTACTGCATCTCTTTGCGAAACGTATAACCCTCCTTCTTGTGCGCTTGATGTAAGTCTTGAAGGTTTTCATCCTACATGTACTAACTCTAATAACGGGCAACTAACAGCGAATGCATCTTGTGGTGTTCCACCATATTATTATTTCTGGTCAATTGCTCCTGACTCTTCCTTCATTACAACGATTAATGGTTTAGAAGTAAATACGAATTATTCTGTAACTGTTAAAGACCACCATGGATGTTTAGCTACAGATGATTTCTATTTGAATGATTTTGACCTAATGTATCTTACTGCTGAAATTACAGATGAAAGTTGTAATTCTCCCAATAGCGGGGCAATAGATTTAACTGTTGTTTCTGGAATACCTCCCTTTACTTACAACTGGAGTAATGGTGCAATAACACAAGATATTACCGGCTTAGCTCATGGCACATATTACGTTACCGTAACTGATGATAGTGGATGTGAAATAACCGGCGAATACGATGTTAGATTGGCTTTGGTGCTTTCGTGGGATGTTATAGGGCAAGGTTGCGATGGAATATACAATAACCCTTCTGTTATGTTGACTAATGGGTCAATTGACCTTACCGTAACCGGCGGAACAACTCCCTATACTTATGCATGGAGCAATGGAGCTGTTACCGAAGACCTTTCCGGTTTGACTGATGGTTCTATTCTTAATGTAACGGTATCTGATATTAATGGTTGCTATGGTTATGCAGAAATTGAGGTGGGCTCTGACCAAACAATAGAATTAGATGCCGGTTGGAACTTCATGTCAACTTATATTGATCCATTTAATACTAATGTAACATCTACTTTTATTGAAAGTGATATACTTCCTTATGTTAATATAATCAAAGATAATTTTCAAAATGAGAATGATTATTATAATACATTAACCAATTTACCACCTTATTCCATAGGTGAAGGATATAAAATAAAAATGGATTATGCTTGTGATTATAAAATTACCGGCACTCTTGTCTGTCCTGAAGACAATGAAATAATCCTATCTGTACCGACATCACCTAATGAAGAATGGATAGGATATTTACGCAAAGTAAGTCAACCTGTTAATGATGTGTTTAGTTCTGTTGTAAATGATGTTATGATTGTTAATGAAGAAAATGGATTGGTTTGGTGGCCAGCATACAATTATTATGGTTTTACTACAATGTATCCGGATGAAGGCTATAATGTAATTATGAGTAATCCTAATTCTATCTTTTACGACCCTAATCCCGATGCTTTTGGAACAAAGTCTATTATTAATGACGAACAAGCTATGGCAACATATCTAAAACTAAACAATACTGAAAACTTCAACACCAGTAACTCAATGGTATTGGGCATCACACAAGGGGCATGGGATAATTTACCTGATATCGGTGATGAAATTGGAGTATATTCACCCGAAGGAAATTTAATAGGTCGTAATGTGTTTACAGGCGGACATACAGGTATAGTAATTTACGGTGATGACGAAAGTACTGAGCAAAAAGAAGCTATTTGCGTAAATGAAGAATTTACTATACGAGTTTGGAATCGCAACACGAATAAAGAATATGAGATAAAAATTACTGATTGGCTTGTGGGTAATAATTCTTATAAAGAGAACTCTGTAAGTATTGCTGATGCTCTAAAGGTAAATATGCCAAAAATAAATTCCGACGAAGACCTTGTTGTTGAAACATATCCTAACCCTACAAGTGGGAATTCTGGTATTAGAATTTCAACAATTTTAGCCGGTCATCTTGGAATTGAGCTTTTATCAATTGAAGGAAAAACAGTCAAACAATTGACAGATACAGACATTGATAAAGGTACATATTTATTTAAGTTCGACTTTACAAATTTAGACTCAGGCAGTTATTTTTACAGAATAACTATTAACAACAAAATAATTACAAAAAAGATTATTTTAAGCGAATAGAATATATATCAGGCAAGGGTAAACTATTTTGCCCTTGCCTGATTTAATTAAATTACCTATTTTTACATTTCCAATAATGATAAAAAATATGAAAAAATTATTACTCATATATTCCCTTGTTATAATATTTAGCCAAAGTTATTCACAATTAGAAACATCCCACTGGATAGTACACCAATCCCGTCATATGCATTTTATTAATGATTCACTTGAATTCTTTCAGCAAACAGGTGGTCTTGCAATGGGAAATGATAATTCTATTAGTGATTCATTAGGTAACTTATTATTTTTTACAAATTCTGAAATCATAATTAATGCAAATAACGATACTATGCCTAATGGATATTTATTAGGTTGCAATCTTTCACGTCAATCGATTATTGTTCCCCGCCCTTATAGTCCTGATAATTATTTTATATTTACAACAGGGGACTACAGTTGCTCATCTGATTTTAGATATACCGAGATTGATATGACTTTAGACTCAGGTTTAGGAGACGTTATTTCAGGACAAGCTAATATTCTTTTACAGACTGGCACTAGTGACAAAGTTACAGCAGCACGCCATGCAAATGGGAAAGATATATGGGTGATAACACATACTATCAACGGCAATACTTTTTACAGCTATTTAATTACAAAGGATGGTGTTAATTCAAATCCTGTTATTTCTAGTATTGGTACAGTAATACAAGACTCAGTTCCAATTAATCTTTGGGATTCAGCAATCAATGGACACTTAAGAGTATCACCAGGCGGAAGAAGAATTGCCATCTCCAGTAAAGGTTTAAATCTTGTTGAAGTATTTGATTTTAATAATGAAACCGGTGAAGTATCCAATTTTAGCTTAGGTTCCGGTGAAATAGCCTCAGCTATATCAATATCTGTACAAGATCCAATGTTTCTTGAGTTTTCTGCTGACGGTAATATGTTATATGTAAGTCAAGAATATAAATTTTCTAGTTGTGATTCTATGAAGATTAGTCAAATAAATTTAATCAAATCAACATATACTGAAATCTTAAATTCGGTTTACTGGGTAAATTGTCCTCAGGTTTCGCCTCAATTAATAGATAGAGCACCAATACAACTAGGTCCTGATAATAAAATATATGTTGAATATCGTATTAGTTTAAATAATATTGATAATCCTTTTATTGGAGTAATTGAGAGCCCTCAATTACCCGATACAAATTGCAATTTTATATATAACGCATATCAACCAATAGGTTATTATGGTAATGACCCCGCAGATTACTATCCCAACTTCATGTCCTCTTATTTTGACAAGAATATTTTTGCCACTACGGTTTGTTTTGGCGATACAACCATGATTTATACTTTAAACAGTTACTTATTTGACTCAATTCAATGGGAAATAATAGACCCTCAAACAGGTTCTACCTTATATTCTAATCAAGATACTATTTATCACCTATACTCACAACCCGGCAGTTACGAGGTACATTGTTACAGATACAGAGCACAATATACTGATGATTTTGTAAAAAAAATACAGGTATTGCCCAATGCTCAGTTTATAGGACAAGACACTATGATTTGTACAGGTGAGCATGTTGAGTTATCGCTTATTGCCAATAATGCAACAATACATTGGTACAATCAATATAACAATTTAATAGCATCCGGCTCTACACTAAGCGTTAATCAAACAGGAACTTATTTTCCGGTTGTAACTAACTATTGGAATATGTGCGGTGACCAAATAGATACTGTTGATGTAACCGTAGTAGATTTCGGCTTAAATATTTATGATGATACTTTATCTGGTAATTGCATCACAAATCCATATTCCTATTATTACCCTGGCGTTGACCTTACTTATTACGAAACATTGCTATGGAACACAGGATATACAGGTCTCGGGTTACAAGCAACAACATCAGGTTTATATTCGCTTACGGTTTCCGGTCATGGTTGTTCGGAGTCTGATTCGGTTTATGTAATTTACGATGAACCTCTTTTGGTTAACCTTGGAAATAATTTACAACTTTGTGATATTGATAGTGTTTATTTAGAAATTAACAACTATGCCCCGCAATACGAATGGCTACCTTCAAGCGAAATAACTCAAGGTATTTTTGCATCAGAACCGGGTCAGTACATAGGTTCTGCAATAAATGCTTGCGGTACATTCACCGATACAATTGAAATCAACTTCAATTATACACCATTGCCTCTTTCATTTACCGATACAGCATTTTGTTCCGGTGACAGTATTGTAATTGATCTCACACTTCCTAATACAAACTACAACTGGTCGACAGGCGATACACTTGCTGTAATAAGTATATCTACTGCTGATATATATTCTGTAACCGTAAATAACTATTGTGGTTCTTCATCTTCTAATTTCAATGTTTATGAAGATAATTTGTTAGCACTAGACCTTGCTGATACTTTGTGGTTAAATCAAGACAGTATATTAATTGAAGCTGGTTTTAATGCAGATTTTAATTGGTCAACCGGTTCAACCCAATCATTTATTTGGATTACAGATACAGGTACATATACTCTTACTGCTACTAATACTTGCAATTCGGTAACTGATAGTGTTCAGGTTGTTTCAGGACTTTATATTGAAAATACTGAATTTAATACTTATATTAAAGTCTTTCCTAATCCGGCTAAAAACTATCTTATTGCTGTTGTAAACATGCCTATATCAGAAGCTAAATTACAATTATATGATGTTCAGGGCAGATTGTGTGGTAATTATTCAATTACAAATGGAAATAACAGAATTAATACCTCAATGTTAAATACAGGAATGTATGTTTTAAATATTTCAGATAATGATAAGGTCATTTTATCTACAAAATGGGTAAAAGAAAACTGATATCAACCTGAGTATTAGCAAGAATAAAGAAATTACAGAACGCAACCATCTTTTTAACGATAGAAGGCTTGATGTTTATAATGACTTGAAATAA
>JANTGP010000167.1 GCA_024762835.1 Bacteroidota bacterium | reverse complement strand
AAACAAATTGTATCATCCGATACTACTGAATTACAACAAATTTATAAACAATTATCCCTTCAATATCAAAAAACTGATTTAAATAAAGCAAAGCTTTATTCACATAAATTAATAAATATCTCAAATGGAAAAGAAGAGTTACTTAGTGAAACATATTTTCAGTTAGCTGAGATATATGGAGCACAAAATAATATTGACAGTGTTTTTCTATATATCAGCAAGGCATTACCTTTCTTTATATCAAAAGATGACAGCACTTTAGCGACTACAATTCCTAAAAGAATTTATTCATGCATTGACAAGCTTGAAAATAAAGATAAAATTGAAGGTTTGAATAAACTGGCGACAAAGTATTTTTACAACAAACCACTCATATCTAAAGAACTATGTTTAATTTCATTAGAATTTGCTAAAACTGAAAATGACCCAAAATTATTAGCGGATACATACAAAACTCTAGGTTTTACTCATTTTATGATAGGTAATTTTGGTAATTCACTTGAGAATATTAAAATTGCAAATAACTATTATATTGAACTTTCTGATAGTTTAAATATCGCATTTACATTAAATCTTCTTGGACAAGCATATTCAAAGTTGGGTGATAAAGACATATCGATGAGAGATTACTTAGAATCTGAGAAGTACTATCTCTCTTTGCTAAAAAATAATACTAATAATACTAAACTTATTAGTCATATTTCAACACTATATACTAATATTGGATTGCTTTTTACCTTTGATTTGCATAAATATGATGAAGCTGAACAGTATTTTAATAAAGTACTGGAATATAGTACTAAAATTCATGATTCTGTAAGAATAGATGCTGCATATGCTAATCTTGGAATGGTTTACTTATTGGAAGATAAATATGACGAATCTCTTATCTTTTTCAATAAAGCTTTAGATTTAGCAAAAAAAATAAAGCACTTCTATTTTTTATCAAGAATTACACATAATATAGGAAAAGTATATCAAGAAAAAGGCGATATAAATAAAAGCAGGGAATATTATGAAAAAGCACTATTATTAAAACAGAAGATAAATGACCAGTATGGAATGGCAAGAACAAATAGAATAATTGGTTTAACTTATCATATTCAAAACAAAGAAGAAAAGGCTCTTAGTTATTATTACACATCATATAAGCATGCTATGCAAACTGATGCAAAAGAAGAGATTAAACTTTTGTACAAAGATTTTTCTAATGCATATAAGAACAAAGGAAACATTGACTCTGCTTATCATTACTTTAGGTTATATTCTAAACTTAATGACGAATTAAACAACGAGAAAAGTAAAAAGAGGATTGAAGAGCTAGAAGTAAAATATGAAAAACAAAAAACTGAATCTGAAAACACTCTTTTAAAGGAAAAAGCAGAGATTCAAAAGAATGTAAATTTATATTTGGCGATTGCAATATCTGCTTTAGTTATTTTAATAGTTCTACTATTTTATTTCCTTAAAACAAAAAGCAATTTACTAATTCAAACGCGAAATGTTAAAATTATTGAAGAGAAGCGTATGCAAGAAAGCATTTTCGCAGAACAAAAAATAAATGAACTGCAAAAACTAAAACTAAAACATAAAAACAGAGAACTATCAACTGCAACTCTGCAAATAATTAATAAAAATAGTATTCTTTCACAAATTTCATCAATGCTTATTGAATCTGGTGAGAACGAAATTGAGAATATGAAGCTTAAAAAAGACATATGTAATATTATTAAACAAAATATTAATTCCGATAGCGATTGGAAACAATTCAAATTACATTTCGAAGAAGTACATGCAGGTTTTTTTAATAAACTTAATAATGATTTTCCTAAACTAACTCACAACGAACTAAGGTTATGTGCATATATCAGAATCAATCTTAGTTCAAAAGAAATAGCCCAGATGCTTCATATCTCACCGGACACTGTAAATAAAAGCAGATACAGAATAAGAAAAAAACTTAGTCTTAATAGAGGTGATGATCTTGATAATTTTATAAGACAGTTGTAATCTTCTTATATTCTTTTGTTACTACCCAGCTGGAAAAAAACTTAAATTTCAAATAAAAACATAGGATATTTAATAAATAATTTCTTTCACCTGTCCATTGATTGTCCATATCAAAAACTTGACAACAGCCCTCAGCAATGTGTAATTTTGAGGAATTAATTTATCTATTCTCAATAATGATTAAACACATTGATATTATTATTCACGGAAAAGTTCAAGAAATTGGATTTGGTTTTCAAACAATGATGGCCGCTTCTAAAAATAATGTGAAAGGTAAAATCAATTTTTCTAAATCGGGTTTTGCATATATTGAAGCAGAAGCATCGCCTAAAGAACTTGATTACTTTATTAAATCATTTAAAGAAATTCCTAAAGCAATAATATCTGATATTGAAATAAAAGATGGTAAAATTAGAAATTACCCTGACTTTGAAATTTATTAAAGAAAACATATTTGATAACTAACTATTTGAAATTATGAAAAAAATTCTACAATTTTTATGTTTATCATTAATATTGTGCATTAGCTCTTTTTCAAACAAGAGCTATTCTCAATGTCCTTACGAAATCGACCAAGAGCAAAACAGCTCAAATATTGGCGTTTATGGAACAAATCAGTGGCAATCATTCAAAGCCGGTAATTCGGGGCGGGTTGGATCAATTGATTTCTATTCAAATGCGGCATACGAATTTAATGGAAGTATTGTTTTACAGCTAAGAGCAGGAACGGGAACAAACGGGTCTCTACTCTATTCAAACTCATATTATTTCGATACAATACCATCTGGTTGGGTTGTTCTTGAAATTCCATGGGATGATAATATAACATTAAGCAATAATAGCACATATACTTTAAGATTATCAACAGGAAATAATCTATACACCAGAGTAAATAATGGGGATGTATATACTGATGGGCATTATTACTCAAATGTATATGGTACAAATTCCGGTTGGGATTTAATGTTTCGTACTACATGGGGAAATCCTGTTACCGTTGAATACACATTACTTGGAGAAACAGAGTATTGTGAAGTAGGTCCGGGTGCCAATATGTATATGAGTGATACAAAAAACAATATATTATATAAGCTTTACAGAGATGGAAATTATGTCCAAAAGATAACAGGAACAGGTTCTTCAGTTTCCTTTTCTAACCAGAATACCGAAGGACATTATACGGTTATTGCAAAAGACACCTTAACAGGTTGTACACATGATATGTTAGGCAGTATTGATTTGGTAGAGGTACCTATACCAATTGTTGATGCAGGATTAGATGACACATTATGTGGTTACCAATATAGTTTGCAAGGGACAGCAGAAAATTACAGTTCATTAATGTGGACTACTACCGGTTCGGGTACTTTTACAAATAATGGAACCCTTACACCTACTTATAATGCAAGCGATGCCGACCTAATGACACGATGGCTTACATTCTATCTTACAGCACAACCAAATAACCCTTGTAGCGACCCCGTGGTTGACGATATGCAATTATTAGTATTTGAAAGAGCAGAAGCAGGAACGGATGATACAATTTGTAAAGGAGAAGATTTCTTATTGAATGGTAATTATTATGGGGATGTGCCTGTACATGACACATTTTGTGTAGCAAATTGCGAAATGCCTCAGTATTGCTTATCAAGCAGTATTAATGCTTGGTATATAAGTTATTATAACATTGAAATTGACGATTCATCAATAATTCAAACTAATATAAATTATTTAAATTATTTAGATTATACAAATTTTGTTTATAAAACCTTGTATCGCGATTCCACCTTTAAATTAAAGGTATTTGTGGATGACTATAATTCAATACTATCTCAGATAAGTGCATTTATTGATTGGAATAGGGATGGTGATTTTGAAGATGAAGATGAGATAATTGGAGATAATTCTTTTAGTAATCAAAACGATATTTATACATCTTATATTCTTGTTCCACCGGAAGCTGTTCTTGGAAATACCAATTTGCGAATAATTATTACATCTGATCTTTCAATAAATCAATGTGGCACTTATTATATAGGACAAACAGTTGATATTAAGATAAACATAAGAGATAGAGTGCCAAATTATCACATCTGGTATGATTGGACAGGCCCTAACAACTTCTCATCCATAGAGAAAAGACCAATACTGGAAAATGTTTCAATATACGAATCGGGAACTTATCATTTAGAAATGTCAAATGAATTTGGGTGTTCATCATCAGATGATATTGAGCTTACTATCCTGCCAAAGGACACGCTTTCCCGTGATACAAGTATTTGTTATGGAGAATCTGTTACACTAGAGGTAACTGGCCCTCAGGCCGACATGGCTACTTATGGTTTTTTGTGGAGTAATTCCGCCACAACAACATCCATAGTTGTTACACCTCCTGTAACAACAACATATTATGTTACTGTTACCGGTAGCATTTGTACAACGGTTGATAGCGTAAAAGTTACGGTAAACCCTTTGCCGGTTGTTGATTTGGGAAATGACACATCACTATGTAGATATACCCTAATTGAAATAGATAGCAACTATGTTAGTTATGACTGGAATAATGGTTTTGCTGACACATATTCGTTTGTACTTGATACTACAGGAAGCTATACAGTTGTGGTTGTAGATACAAATAATTGCACAAACTCATCAAACACTGTTTTACTTACAGTTTTAGAAACTCCGGCAAGTTTCACAGGTTTAGAAGACAATTATTTAACGAATGCCCCTCAGGTAAGTTTAACTGGAAACCCATCGGGAGGAACTTTTACAGGTGATGGTATGAGTGGGAATATTTTTACACCCGTAAATGCAGGAATAGGCTTCCATGATATAACATATACTTATATCGATGCAACACCCTGTTCAAATAGCGAGACTCAAAGTGTTCAGGTTTATGTAACAGATATGAGTATGGCTTCTATGCTATCACCTCAAACAGGTTTTCTTTCAAGCAATGAAATAGTAAGTGTGCAATTAAAAAACAATAGTTTAAATGCAGTAAATAGCATGCTTGTTAGCTTCCATTCCGAATCATCTGACAACCCACCTCAAATAATTGATATTTCCGAAATCGTTAGTGAATCAGTTGATCCCGGAGACACCTTAACCTATGTTTTTCAGCAAACAGTTAATATGTCAACTGCCGATGAGTATTCATGTACTATTTCAGTAACAACACCTGGCGACGAAATTGAGTGCAATGATTCTCTTGATGTATTTATTACAAACTATGTCGGATCAAATTGTTATAATCCATACGAGTATACTTTTACAGCAAATAGTATTCCTACAATCAACCATAGCATTTCATCAACCAACTGGTATTTATTTACATTGGATAGTGCATATATAAATTTTCAATTTGCTCTTACTCCAAATCTTGCTTGGAATAATATGGATGTTGATATCTGGGAAACATGTAATATGAATAACGAGGTGATTCCTACTTCATCCAGTTTTCTTGCTAACTCAATTACCTTAAATTTTGACACCATTTGGCCGGGTGTTTATTATGTTAGGGTTACAGGAGATGGCGACTATTCCTTTGATGTTACGGGGAATAATGGAATTTATGGTTGTACAAACCCGAATAGTCCAAGTTATAATCCCCTTGCGGATTTCGACGATGGAAGTTGCCAGGATATTTTTTATGATTGTGGAACAGGACCACCACCTACCTATCTTCCTATACCGGCACAAATAAGCTCAGATATTACATGGAACACTGATGCGGTTTTAATTAATTGTGATGTTGATATATTAGATGGTGTTACAGTAACAGTTGCTCCCGGAACTGTGGTTCAATTTTCAGGTCAATCAACAATAAATGTTAAAGGTACATTTATTGCAATTGGAAATAATTCTGATTCAATAGTATTTACCGGAAACAATAGTTTTGACGGATGCCATTTCGTATTTGACAACGGACCGTACCCGGGTTCAGCAGGTGCTATGAGCGATAATGACACCTCCCGGTTCGAATATTGTAAATTCTACGACAACAGGGTAGATAATAGTATGATTAGAATAAATAACTTTTCAAAATTAGTATTTAATAATAACTTCTTTTATAAAAACAGCTTCCAGTCAAATCCAAGTACTATTGAAGGAATGTTTTTATGTGAAAATTCATCTGACATAAAGATATCAAACAATATTATATCCAAGAATCTTTTACAATACATGGCATTAACAAGTGGATTAATTTCCTGTGATGATTCTAATCCTTTAATTACTAATAATACTATTACTGCCAATTCAATACAAAGTGACATGGGAGGTGCTATTCTTTGTACAAATAATTCATATCCGGATATTACCAGTAATTACATTACAGGCAATGTCTTTTTAGGCAATGCCGACGGTGGAATTACTTGTTTAAATGGATCCAACCCAGATGTTAGTTTAAACCTTGTTATGGAAAATATATATTTTACACTTCTAAAGGGTGGAGGAATTTTAAATATTCAAGCATCTGGAACTTTTTATAAAAATATAATAAGCCATAATTGGTCTTTTAATAGCGGAGGTTTTTATTGCTCGGCATCTAATGCAATTTTAGAGGATAACATTATCCAGTTTAATTTCGGTTATTTTGGTGGCGGGATTGGCATATATGACCTCTCTCACTTAACAGTGAGGAACTGTTTAATACATGCAAATAGATCCTTTTATGATTCAAATGAACCTAATTCAGGAACCGGAGGTGGTATACGTGTTGAAAACTCAGAG
>JANTGP010000166.1 GCA_024762835.1 Bacteroidota bacterium | reverse complement strand
GATCCAAACTTCAATGGAAATGATACAATCACATACAGTGTCTGTGATGACGGAATGCCGGTACTATGTGATGAGGCAATTATAGTTATTACAGTAATTGACGTGAATGATCCGCCAATTGCTGTAAATGATACAACTTCAACATTAGTTGATACACCAGTAAGTGTTTGTATTATTTGTAACGATTACGATATTGATGGTGTAATTGATCCAACTAGTGTAACAATCGTAACTCCTCCAACAAACGGAATAGTAACTGTTGACCCGATAACAGGTGAGATTATTTATACACCAAACCCGGGATATGATGGGGATGATTCATTTGAATATCAAGTATGTGATGATGATGGATTATGTGATATAGCACTTGTTGTTATTTCTGTTAATAATCCTCCTGTTGCAATTGATGATTACGAAATGACAATTCAGGATGTTCCTGTACTTGTTGAGGTATTAACAAACGATAGTGATCCTGAAGGCGATCTTGATGCAAGCAGTGTTGTGATTTTAGCCAATCCTACTAATGGTTCGGTGTTAGTTGATCCTGTAACAGGTGATGTTACATATACACCTAATCCTGGATATATAGGTGATGATAATTTTACATATCAGGTTTGTGATTTAGGAGGCTTATGTGATGATGCTGTAGTTTACATTTGTACTTATCCTGTTGGAACAGCAGTATTGGATATTTCTTTAGATGCTACTGATTTAATGTGTGTAAACGGCAATCAAGGTTCCATTGACTTAACAATTACAGGTGGCTTGCCACCATATTCAATTATTTGGTCAAATGGTGAAACAACCGAAGATATTGATTCATTAACAGCCGGAACATATTGTGTTACCGTGACAGATGATAATGGGTGCGGAATTCTCTTTGCTTGTGCTGATGTAAATGAACCGGCAAATCCGTTGGCTGCATTATACATAATAGGTGAAAATATTACTTGTTATGGTGATAATGATGGAAGCTTTGAAGTAATTGGTACTGGAGGAGCAGCTCCATATCAATACTCAATGGATTATTCAGTATTTACTGACTTCCATGACTCAGCCATGACTTATACTAACCTTGAGCCTGGCATTCACTTATTGACTATTGGTGATACAAATAATTGTGAAGTACTTTATCCTGTTGAGATATTTGAGCCGGATTCATTAGAGTTAAATTTTGAAACAACTGACTATACTTGTTATGGAAGTACTGATGGTGTAGTTGATATGACTATAAGCGGAGGAACTTATTGGCAATCTCTTGCTTCGGGATTAGTTGATAGTGTTGGCTACAATATTGAATGGAGTAATGGCGAAACAACTGAAGATCTTATTAATACCGGAATTGGTAGTTATACCGTGACTGTTACCGATCTTCATGGATGTGTTGCGACCGGTGAAGCTTCAATTGCTCAACCAACAGCAATGGTACTTACAGCAACTAACGGAGTTGTAGGTTGCAATGGTCAAGGAAATGGCTGGATTGATATTAGTATTATCGGCGGAACACCTTCATACTCATTCTTATGGAGTAATGGTTCAACAGATGAAGACTTGAATAATTTATCAGGAGGTACGTATGCTGTTACAGTAACTGATGCAAATGGTTGTACTGCTGTAATATCTGCAATAATAACAGAACCTTTACCATTAGACCTTGATTTTGCTGTTAATGATATTCATTGTGCCGGTGAAAATGATGGTTCTATTGATTTATTATTGCCAACTGATTCTTGTTATACTTATATGTGGAATACAGGTGCAACAACTCAGGACCTTGATAATTTAGTTCCGGGTTGGTATTTTGTAACTGTAGTTGATTGTAACGGATGTATAGCTATTGATTCAGCTTGTGTATATGCACCAAACAACTATCTGGAAGTTGGATATAATGTAAATGATGTATTGTGTGCAGGTGGTAATACAGGCTCCATAGAGATTTTTGCAATTGGCGGAACTATGCCTTATGTTGGAATTGAATGGACAGGTGTTGTGGATACAGAGTGCTGTGGACTTGATACAGTTGTTTTAGACTCAATGCAAGTATGGGGTCTTGGACAAACTACTGATTTAATTGATAACCTTGCTGCCGGAACATATTATGTGACATTAACAGATGCATATGGTTGTTCTGCAACAACTGAAATAATTGTTGACGAGCCTGCATGTCCTGTTCATATTTCAAACTACTCAATTACAAATGTCAGCTTGAATGTTGATGGAGCAATTGATGTATTTGTATGTTGTGGGACATTCCCTTATACTTATTATTGGGAATTTGAGGGTAGTTTCTTTTCAACTCAGGAAGACCTGACTGGCCTTGTTGCCGGTTCGTATAGTTTGACTGTAACTGATGCCAACGGTTGTCAGGCTACAGGCTCATATCTTGTTGAAACAGACATGCATCCTGACTGGCCAATTATTGTTGGAGAATCCAGTCATACTATTGTTATTCCGCCATCAGCAATCTCAATGTTATCAATTGGTGATTATATTGGAGTATTTTATGACTCTCTTGGTACAGAAGCTTGTGGTGGCTTTATGGTTTGGCAAGGTGTATTAAATACACTCACTGCATGGGGAGATGATGGAATTAACCCAAGTGATGAGACAGGATTTATTGAAGGTGAAACATTTAGTTGGAAAGTATGGAAAGTAGCAACTCAGACCACTTATAATGCTGATGTTGTTTATGACTTCTCATTACCAAATGATAGTACTTACACAGTAAATGGTATTAGTGGTTTGGCTTCATTATCATATGAAATTATTCTTGATTCTCAGGATATTATTCTTCCTCAAGGTTGGAGCATGATTTCTACTTATATTGATCCTTTAAATCCGGATATTGAAGATATGTTCTCTAATGTAGTTAGTGATCTTGTGATAATTAAGAATGGTGCAGGTGAGGTATATTGGCCACAATTCAACTTAAATATTATTGGCAACCATGTAGTTGGCGAAGGATATAAGCTTAAGATGCAAATGCAGCAATTACTAACTGTAGTTGGAACAGAGGTTGTTCCTGAAAATACAACTATTGCAATCCCAGCTGATTGGAGTATAATTGGTTATTTAAGAACAGGACCTGCCGCTATTGATGTAATGCTTTCAGGAATAGTTTCTGATGTAGCAATTGTTAAAGATGACCTGGGACATGTATATTGGCCACAAATGATGATAAACTCAATCGGAAATATGGTTCCCGGTGAAGGTTATCAGATTAAGATGTTACAGGCTAATTCTATTACCTATCCTGCAAATGGTATTTTAGGTAATTCTAACAAGAATTTCTCAGCACCTAAGACAAAACACTTTATTGATAATTTGAATACTGGAAGTAATATGACTGTTGGTATTCCTACATCAGCGTGGACTATAATGCCAAAAGCCGGTGATGAGATTGCAGTTGTTAACTCAAATGGTGATTTGCTTGGAGCATGTGTTTATTCTGATAATTCATTAAGTATTTCAGTATGGGGAGATGATGAGCTTACCGAAATGCTTGAAGGCATTAAGTTAGGTGAGATATTCTCATTTGTTTTATGGCATAGCTCAAGTGATGAAGTTGAAAGCCTGGAGGTTGAATCATGGCTTCAAGGTGATGATCTTTATAAGGATAATGCGATTGCAATAGTTGAGAAATTTGCTCAATCCGGTATCGGTGGTTCTGATTTTGCTTTATATCAAAACATGCCAAATCCATTTAGTAGTACAACAACAATTCAATTTGCCATACCTTATGATTCTCATGTAAAGCTTGCTGTTTATAATGTTCTTGGCGAAATGCTTGAAGAGTTGGTAAGCGATGATCTTAAAGCAGGCGAATATAAAGTAGAGTTTAATGCTAATGATTATGCAATTGGAACTTATTTTTATAAGTTGATAGCAGATGATTTTATGACTACAAAAGCAATGAATATTGTTAAGTAGATAGTATAAAATAATATTTTAAAAAGCCCTGACTATTAAATTAGTCGGGGCTTTTTATTTTTTAACTCGATATTAAAGCTCTTCATTTATTTATCCGAATTTATCTTGATTTTCTTGGGATACTTTCAATATAGCAACCCTATTTATATCGACAATAGGGCTAAAATACAATTTCTATAGCATGCCGATACCAGGGATCTGACTTTTGTATTTAGTCAAGTACATTACATAAGTATACTGGCAAAGTAGATGAGAGTTAAATATTATATTTTTTCTTGATAAAGTATTCGATAACTTTATCAGGTAACAGTCTTTTAATAAAAACTAATAATGCAGCATTTCCTCCTACTGCATAAAT
Organism: Bacteroidota bacterium; assembly: GCA_024762835.1. Taxonomy (GTDB): domain Bacteria; phylum Bacteroidota; class Bacteroidia; order Bacteroidales; family M50B96; genus JANTGP01. The sequence goes on along the minus strand of JANTGP010000166.1, from coordinate 2,461 downwards.
AGGCTTCGGTTTATTTTTCTTAATGACAGAAAGGATCTTTTTTGCTACTATACTAGGGTGATCTGCTTTCGACATTGCTTCCCATAATGATTCTCTGACTTTTTGCTCAATCATACCATATTCCGATTGTGGCTCTGAGAAAAACTCAGGGGTTATCGACGTCTTTATATCATTTGGTTCAACAAGAATTACCTTTATTCCAAATTGACCTAATTCATATCTTAAACTTTGCGTGTAACCCTGAACTGCGTATTTTGATGCTGAATAGCTTGAAAAATACGGTAAAGCAAAATGACCTCCAAGTGAACCTATATTAACAATTATGCCTGATTTCTTTTTTCTCATACCGGGTAAAAACAGCTTTGTTAACTTTATCATCCCGAAAAGATTGATTTGAAATAGCTCCTTAAATTTTTCCATATTAATACTTTCAACCGAACCTAATTGCGATTGACCTGCATTATTTATAAGAATATCTACATCCTTTACCATATTAAAACAGTTTGTTATGCTTTGTTCATCTGCAAGTTCTAGTTGAAGGTATTTTATTCCATTTATTTTATCATTTATTTTGTCAGGTTCGCGTGATGTGCCGTAAACCTCATAACCATTTTGTAAAAAAGCCTTTGCAATTTCTTTCCCAATTCCTTTTGATGCACCCGTAACCAGAACTTTATCCATAATAATGTGTACTAATATGTGTTAAAAAACTTATTAGCTAAGATACATTAAGAATTATTAAAATCTTAATGTATTTTTGAGAACTTAAATTTTACTAATAAAAAGACAATTAAATAATAAATATATAGATAAGATGGCACAGGAAGAAGTTTTTAAGAAGTTAATTGCTCATTCAAAGGAGTACGGTTACATTTTTCCGTCAAGTGAGATTTATGACGGGTTAAGCGCTGTTTATGATTATGGTCAGTACGGTGTTGAATTGAAAAAGAATATTAAAGAATATTGGTGGAACTCAATGGTTTTGTTAAATGAGAATATTGTTGGACTTGATTCATCAATCTTTATGCACCCAACTGTTTGGAAGGCTTCCGGTCATGTTGGAGCATTTAACGATCCGCTTATTGATAATAAAGACTCTAAGAAAAGGTATAGAGCTGATGTTTTAATTGAGGAATATAGAGAAAAGCTTGCCGCAAAGATTGAGAAAGAAGTTACAAAGGCTAAAAAGAGATTTGGAGATAGCTTCGACAGGGAACAATTTGTTGCCACTAATGGAAGGGTGCTTGGATACCAAAAGCAAATTGATGAGTTAACGCAGCGTTTTCAAACAGCATTGGAGAATGATGACTTAGTTGAGCTAAAACAAATCATTGTTGATGCAGGTATTGTATGTCCTGTTTCCGGTTCTAAAAACTGGACTGACGTAAGACAATTTAACCTAATGTTTGAGACAAAATTAGGCTCGGTTAGCAGCGATGCAAATACAATCTATCTGAGACCGGAAACAGCTCAGGGAATTTTTGTTAATTTCTTAAATGTTCAAAAATCAGGAAGAATGAAACTTCCGTTTGGAATTGCTCAAATTGGTAAGGCTTTCAGGAACGAGATTGTTGCCCGTCAATTTATTTTTAGAATGAGGGAATTTGAGCAAATGGAAATGCAGTTTTTTGTTCGTCCGGGTGACGAAATGAAATGGTTTAAACATTGGAAAGAGAAACGTATGAACTGGCATAAGGCAATGGGGCTTGGCGAAGAAAAATACCGCTACCACGACCATGATAAACTTGCTCACTATGCAAATGCAGCTACCGACATTGAGTTTAAATTTCCATTTGGCTTTAAGGAAGTTGAAGGAATACATTCACGTACTGATTTTGATCTTAGCAGTCATCAGGAATTTTCAGGCAAGAAACTGCAATATTTTGATGCTGAATTGAATAAAAATTATGTTCCTTATGTAATTGAAACATCCATTGGGGTCGATAGAACATTTCTAATGATTCTTGCCAATTCCTATACCGAAGAAAAGATTGAAAAAGAAAATGGAAAGATAGACGAAAGAGTTGTTTTAAAGATTCCTGCAGCTTTGGCACCTGTAAAACTGGCTGTTCTCCCTCTTGTTAAAAAGGATGGACTGCCCGAAGCAGCAAAAAGTATTATCAACGATTTAAAGTTTGATTTCAACTGTCAGTATGATGAAAAAGATTCTATCGGTAGGCGTTATCGCAGACAAGATGCCATTGGTACTCCTTTTTGTATTACTATTGATCATGAAACAATAGAATCTCAAACAGTTACTATTAGAGACAGAGACACAATGAATCAGGAGAGAGTACCAATTAGCGAATTGAGAACTATTTTGTCTGAAAAAGTAAGTATGCGAAAATTACTTGAGGCTATTTAAGGAGGGTTCTAAAAATTCATTTGCATCAAGATTTGCATAGTTTTTTATAGACAATAAAAATTTACGAAGAACTATCGGGATAATTTAAGGAAATTT
>JANTGP010000165.1 GCA_024762835.1 Bacteroidota bacterium | reverse complement strand
ACAAAAACGTCATTTTTTTTTCTGTATTCATTAGCTTTGAATAATAATTTTATTACTATTGAGAATTTTTATTAATTTCAATAAATAATGTTGGTTTTCCCGAATGCAAAGATAAACTTAGGGCTTAACATAGTTGAGAAACGCAGCGATGGTTTTCATAATATTGAGACCATTATGCTGGATGTTAGTTTATGTGATATTCTTGAGTTTGTACCGGCATATTCTTTACAAAAAAATAAGCTTAATATAACGGGTCTTTCAATCGATTCTTCAATTGAGGATAATTTGCTCTCAAAGTCATATAATTTGCTTGCAAATGATTATAACTTGCCGGCCTTAAATATTCACTTGCATAAGATTATTCCATTTGGTGCAGGCTTGGGTGGTGGTTCATCTGATGCGGCTTTTTTCATGAAGGCTTTGAATGATGAATTTTCACTGGGTATCTCATCAGAGGATTTAAGCGAATTGTCTTCTGAGATTGGTAGCGACTGTCCCTTCTTTTTTAACAACAAGGCTGCATTTGTCTCCGGACGTGGCGATGTGATTCAGGCTATTGATTTTTCGTTGTCAGGATATTATTTAGTAATTGTGTTTCCCGGAATTAAAGTAAACACAAAAGAGGCTTATTCAAGAGTAGCTCCTGTAAAACCTAAAAAACAACTCGTTGAGCTTATAAAGATGCCAATTGATAACTGGAAGAATAATATCAGTAATGATTTTGAAACTTCTGTTTTTTCTGTTTATCCTGAAATAAAACTTATAAAAGAGAATCTATACAGCTTAGGTGCTGTTTATGCATCAATGACCGGAAGTGGTGCTGCGGTATTTGGAATTTTTAAACAAAATATTAATATTGCTGATAGATTTTATAAATACTTTGTTTGGCAAGAAAAATTAGCATAAAAAAACCGAATGATAACATCCGGTTTTTTTTATTGAGTAATTAATACGATTTATTCCAATTCAATTAGTAATTGATTTTTCGAAACATTTTCTCCTTCTTTAACTAAAATCTTTTTTATTATTCCATTAACAGGAGCAATTATCCTATTTTTCATTTTCATAGCTTCAAGAATTAATAATTTTGAACCTGCCCTTATCTTTTGACCTTTTTTGACATTTATCTTAACAATAGAACCGGGGATAAATGCAGTTATCTTTTTTTCATTATATGGTGAATAGGCTTTTCTTTCTTCGAAACTTTTTGTGAAATTGGTTTTATATTTTGTCCCATCAATATTTAGCGATTTAAGTCGTGGTTTCTTTACAACTTCTTTCTCCGGACTATTTTCTTTCTTACTGTCAGACATAATTTTATATTTTAATTTAAACTCGTAAGACTTGTAATACAACTATTTATAAGTAATATATTGTATCTGCTAAAATGGTGGTATTCCGTGTTTTTTCTTTGGTCTTTCAGCAACCTTATCAGAAGAAACCTCAATAGATTGAAGAATAAAATTCCTGGTTTCTTTTGGCTCAATAACAGAATCAACATATCCTTTTGCAGCTGCAACATATGGATTGGCAAACTTATCTTTATATTCTTTTATTTTCAGCTTTCTCATCTCTTCAGGGTTTTCGGCACCTGATATTTCTCTACGGAAAATAATATTTGCTGCTCCTTCCGGCCCCATTACTGCAATTTCTGCACCCGGCCATGCAAATACAAAATCGGCATGTAAATGGCGTGAATTCATTGCAATATATCCACCACCATAAGCTTTTCTAAGAATAACAGTAATCTTTGGAACTGTGGCTTCGCTGTATGCATATAAAATTTTTGCACCGTGACGGATAACACCTGCATGTTCCTGATCGATACCCGGTAAATATCCCGGAAGGTCAACAAGAGTAACAATAGGAATATTAAAAGCATCACAATAGCGAATAAATCGAGCTGCTTTATCCGAGGAGTCAACATCTAAAACGCCGGCAAGAACAAGAGGCTGATTTGCAACAAAACCAACTGTCTCACCATTCATGCGTCCAAATCCTATTACAATATTCTTTGCCCATAATTCTTGAATCTCAAAAAATTCTGAATTATCCGTAATTGCACGAATTACATTAATAATATCGTATGGTTGTTTCGGGTCACCTGGCACTATACTCTCAATCTTATAGTCTTTCTTTGGTTTTTTTGTTGGGAAAGGTTTAGCTTTTTTTGTGTTATTCCATGGAATATATGTGATTAGCTTTTTTATCTGGTCAAAACATTCAGTTTCGCTTTCAGAAAAGAAATGAGCATTACCTGTTGTTTCGCAATGTACTTTTGCACCTCCAAGAGCTTCCATTGATATTTCTTCACCAAGAACGGTTTTAATCACCTCAGGTCCGGTAATGAACATTTTAGAAATATTATCAACTACAAATACAAAGTCGGTAAGAGCCGGTGAATAGACAGCACCACCTGCACATGGCCCTAATATAACTGATATTTGAGGAATAACTCCTGAAGCAAGAGTGTTACGGAAAAATATCTCACCATATCCGGCAAGTGAATTTACTCCTTCCTGTACCCGTGCACCTCCTGAGTCATTTATACCAATCAATGGTACACGCATTTTCATTGCATGGTCCATAATTTTGGTGATCTTACGCGAATGCATCAATCCGAGCGAACCTCCTGCTACAGTGAAATCCTGAGCATAGATACAAACCGGTGCCCCGTATATTTTTCCAATACCGATAATTACTCCATCGCCATGAAGTGTCTTTTTATCCATATTGAAATCTCTGGCTTCATGTTCAACGAATAAGTCGTATTCCTGAAAAGAATCTTTATCAAGCAGTTCTAAGATTCTGGCACGGGCAGTCATTTTACCCATAGCTGCTTGTTTCTCAACAGCTTTCTCGCCACCGCCACTAAATACTTCTTCTCTTTTTTTCTGTAATTCCTTAATTTTCTGTTTTAAAGACATAATCTATTGATTTTGTTGGACAAAAAATCATATAAACAACTTTAGCTTGAATATATGACATGAAATTTACAGTTAAAAGAATTTGTATATTCTTTTAACTGCTGATATTATGTAAATTAACTTTAAAAAATTCAAACAAACCACTATTTAAATTTAATTAATTTCCCCAAACAAATTTATGAATTAATATTGAAAAACAAATAATAGCATGTTAAATAATTCCATTTGATGTATAATCAATTGCTTTATTCGCTCTTTATCATTGCTATAAACTCATCTTCAGAAATAATAGGTATGTGTAATTTTTGGACTTTGGATAATTTGCTTGGACCGATATTTTTTCCTGCTAATAAATAATTTGTTTTTTTTGATATTGAACTAACATTCTTACCACCATATTTCTCTATCAGCTCTTTTAATTCTTCTCGCGAATGTTTTTCAAAACTTCCTGAAATTACAATCGACAAACCATTTAATACTTCGTCTTTGTTTATTTCGTCTTCAGATATTTCAAAATTCAGACCATGCTTTTTAAGTCTTTCAATAAGCTTTTTGTTGTCAGGTTTTGAGAAGTATTCTGTAATACTGCCTGCTATTTTTTCACCAATCTCATCAACTGCGACTAAGCTCTCAAATGATGAATTTGCAATCTTGTCAATACTTTTTAACGATTGGCTAAGCTTTTTTGCTACTGTTTCGCCAACGTATCTTATGCCAATTGCAAATAGTACTTTCCGAAAAGGTGTATTCTTGCTTTCTTCAATTCCTTGCAAAATATTTTTCACTGACTTCTCAGCCATTCTGTCTAAAGAAATAAGATCCTCATATCTCAGCTCGTATAAGTCAGCTACATCTTTAACTAGGTTATTGTCAAATAACAATTCAATTGTTTCTTGCCCAATTCCATCTATGTTCATTGCCTTACGACTTATGAAATGCTCAATTTTTCCCTTAATCTGTGGTGGACAAGATGTTTCGTTGGGGCAATAATGAGATGCTTCGCCTTCTTTCCTGATTAATTCCGTTCCGCAATACGGACAGTATTTGATGTACTCTAAAACTTTACTTGTGGGATTACGCCGACTTTTATCTACTCCAACAATTTTTGGAATAATTTCGCCTCCCTTTTCTACAAATACCATATCACCAATTCGGATGTCATGTAATTCAATTTGGTCGGCATTATGTAATGATGCTCTTTTTACCACTGTTCCGGCAAGTCTAACGGGTTCTAGATTTGCAACCGGAGTAATAGCTCCTGTTCGTCCTACCTGATAATCAATTGATAGTAATTTTGTAGTTACTTGCTCAGCTTTGAACTTATATGAGATTGCCCATCTTGGTGATTTTGATGTAAATCCTAATTTCTTTTGTTGCTCTAAAGAGTTTATTTTTATCACAATACCATCAATCTCAAAGGGAAGACCTTCTCTTTCTTTATCCCATTTGTGGATAAAATCAAATACTTTGGTAATGGTTTTTTTAATTTCAATAACACTCGGGATATTAAAGCCCCAATGCTTTGCAGTTTGTAAGTTGCTGTAATGATAGTTGCTTGGAAGATTAGCCCCTGTAAGATGGTATAAAAAACAGTTGAGTGGACGTTTTGCAACTTCAGAAGCCTTTTGCATTTTTAAAGTTCCCGAAGCTAAATTCCTTGGATTCGCAAATGTAGCTTCTCCTGATTCAATTCTTTCATTATTTAATCTGTTAAAATCCTCTTTTAGCATGATAATCTCTCCACGAATTTCAAAATCATCCGGCCAATTATTTCCGGTTAGCGAAAGAGGAATACTTTTAATAGTTTTAATATTTTCTGTTACGTCATCGCCCTTAATTCCATCACCACGTGTTACTGCATGTTTAAGTTTTCCATCAATATACCTTAAACTAATTGCAGCACCGTCATATTTAAGTTCGCAGATATATTCATAGTCTTCATCTCCTAAAATCTTTTTCACTCTATTGTCAAAGTCAATTAAATCAGCTTCTGAATATGTGTTGCCCAATGATAACATAGGATATTTATGAGTGACCTGTGTAAATTCTTGGCTAATGTCAGAGCCTACTCTTTGTGTAGGTGAGTAATTGTCATGAAACTCAGGGTATTGTTTCTCAAGGCTAATAAGTTCTTGCATTTTTAAGTCATACTCAAAGTCGCTGATTTCCGGTTGTGCAAGAACATAATAATTATGATTATGCCGGTTTAATTCTTCACGTAAGTTTAATATCCTGGTTTTTATTTCTTGTTTATTCATCACAAAGAAATTAGAAATTTATAGTAAGCCGAGTTTCTTAGCCATGTCTTTTGTTAATGCATTTTTGTTTAACATAATGCTCATCGTTTTATACTTTACATATGGAGTAGATGCAAAGAAAAAACCATTGTATTTACTTCCTTCAACACCCCATGAGTTTTTTACTTTATAAAATTTCTTGCCATTTTGGTCTACAGCAATGGCAATAATATGCATTAAGTGGTCGTCGGTTGTTTGGTAATTATCATACGCAAGCTGTCTTTTTTCTTGACTTATTTCTTGTTCTGGTAAATAGTAATCGAAACTATATATCGTATTGCTTTTTTGTTTGTCAGACAATTGATCCCATTTCGATTTTTCAAGACCGTTTAATGATTTAATTTCTTTTTGCGGAATTAGAGCCAATCCGTTTTGAAATGAGAATCCTTTCTCGCTTACATCTGCTGCCCAGGCTATTGAATAGTTGTTCTTTATAGCATTATCAATTATTTGTATTAGCTCGTCAATGGGTACATTATAAGTTTTGCCAAATGACCAATTGTCTGGTGATTCAAAAATAAAACTTGAATAAAAGGGATGATGAGTAAAGGATGTAATAGCGATGTAATCATCTGGGTTAAAGGAAAGTTTATCTCTGAAGTCCACAGGACTATAGGATTTAGAATTTACTTCAAATGTTTCGGGTAAATCTCCAAGATAAGTATCAAGAATTTTGTCAAAAGCATTTATCCAAACCGGACTAAGTTTAATATTCTTGTTTTCAATAATAGCATTAACATAATTGTCAAGAATCTTATCCATCTCGCCGTGTACGTGTTTTGTTTCTCCATAAGCTAAACCCGGGTAAGCATTTTCAGTAACAAAGCCGTATTTTCTGATTAAATTCATCACATCCCATCCCTCTGCACCTGAGCTAAAGTTAAGCTTGCCGTGGAATCTGACATATTGAATTGCATGGTCGTGATAGCCCATTCGAACAAAATACATTTCCGAGATATCATATTTACCTTTGTTTAATCTAAGTAATTCAGATTCGATAAATGATGCTGTCGCAAAAGTCCAACAGGTTCCGGAACGAAATTGATTTTTCACGGAAGTACTTTCCACTTCGTGGGTAATTTTAAATTGATATGGCTCGGCACTATTGCTATCTTTAATTTGCGATAAAATCTGCAATGGAATAAATAGCATTAATGATATTAAAGATATCGTTGTTTTGTTATTCATATTATTAATTAAGTTAGTTTAACATAAGATCGTCAAGTTCAAGCCAACGGAGTTCTTTTTTGTCTAGTAAGTTAAGGACTTCGCCTAAGCGACTTGATTTTGAGATTAATTCGTCAGTTGCCAATTTATTTGAGTTTATTTCTGATTCCAGTTGTTCTTTCTCGACATTGAGTTCTTTAATTTCTGATTCCAGAATCTCATATTCCCTTTTATCTTTATAAGAAATCTTTAATTTTGATTTTGGTTTAGCGGGTTTTTCAATAACTGCTTTCGTTTTTGCTGCTTTTTTTTCTGCAAGTTCTATTTTGGTTTTATAATCCTTGTATATGGAATAATTTCCCG
>JANTGP010000164.1 GCA_024762835.1 Bacteroidota bacterium | reverse complement strand
TATTTATATTTGCTCGTAATGCTGGCCTTAATGGGAAGAGGCCAATAACAAATGCTGCAATAAAATTTGGATAACTGCCCAAAATAATACCGGGCAATATCAAATGACCATACAATGGACGTAAATATTCTTTATTAAAACTTATTGATAAAAAAAGAAAAACAAAGAGTAAGATGTTTATCTTTAAAAATTTGTTAATACGTTTCACACTACATAAATATTATTTTTTGCATATATAACTTTTTAAAAGTTAGACCCAAAACAAAAGCACAAACACGCATAATTACTTTTTCTTAATCTTCGACCATGTGTCTCGTAAAGCTACCGTGCGATTAAAGACAGGTGCACCGGGCTTTGAATATTTATTGTCAACACAAAAATATCCTAAACGGGTAAATTGAAATTTTTCACCTTTGACTGCTGATTTTAGACTTGGTTCGAGTTTGCAATTTTTCAATATTGTCAATGAATCGGGATTAAGAAACTCAATAAAATCTTTATCCTTATGTCCATCAGGTGTTTCGTCATTAAAAAGCCTGTCATACAATCTAACTTCTGCATTAAAGGCATGCTTTGCCGATACCCAATGAAGAGTTCCTTTTACTTTTCGCGATACACCCGAACCACTTTTTGTTTCGGGGTCATATGTGCAATATACTTCAATAATCTCACCTGTTTCATGGTCTTTTTTATAGTCTTCACATTTAATAATATAAGCCGATTTTAACCTAACTTCCCGTCCGGGTCCCATGCGGAAAAACTTTCTAGGAGGGTCTTCCATAAAATCCTTACGCTCGATGAATATTTCACGCGAGAAAGGCAAAGTTCTACTTCCTGCTTCAGGGTCTTCAGGATTATTCACGGTCTCAAGCTCTTCTTCTTCACCTTCGGGGTAATTTGTTATTATCACTTTAAGTGGGTCAAGCACAGCCATTACCCTATTTGCCTTTTTGTTAAGGTCTTCGCGAACTGAATGTTCCAACAGGGTAATATCATTCATTGCTTCATATTTTGTATATCCTATTTTATCAATAAAATTACGAATTGACAAAGCAGTATACCCTCGTCTTCTTAAACCCGATAAAGTTGGCATACGTGGGTCGTCCCATCCCTCAACATAGTTTTGCTCTACTAATTGTAAAAGCTTACGTTTACTCATTACAGTATAGGTAAGGTTAAGGCGGTTAAACTCAATTTGACGAGGACGGTAATCACTATCTTTTAATTGATCGATAAACCAATCGTATAAAGGGCGATGCACTTCAAACTCAAGTGTACACAATGAATGTGTAATTCCCTCGAAATAATCAGATTGCCCATGAGCAAAATCATACATTGGATAAATATTCCACTTATTTCCCGTACGATGATGTGGAACTTTCATAATGCGATAAATAATCGGGTCGCGCATGTGCATATTAGATGATGCCATGTCTACTTTTGCACGTAAAACTCTTGCCCCCTCATCAAATTCGCCATTGTTCATTCTTTTCAAAAGCTCCAGGTTTTCTTCAACAGAACGATTCCTGTACGGACTTTCTACACCGGCTTCGGTAGGTGTTCCTTTTTGTTCGCTAATAATCTCAGCAGACTGGTCATCAACATAGGCAAGGCCTTTATTTATTAAATCAACAGCAAAATCATATAACTTCTGAAAATAATCCGAAGTATAATATTCACGATCTTCCCAGTCAAATCCTAACCAATGAATATCTTCTTTAATTGAGTTAATATATTCAATCTCCTCTTTAGAGGGATTGGTATCGTCAAAGCGGAGATTACATTTTCCATTATATTTTTCAGCTATACCAAAATCAAGGCAAATAGCTTTTGCATGACCAATATGTAAATAGCCGTTAGGCTCAGGAGGAAAGCGCGTATGTATCCTGTTATCATTTTTACCTTGCGACAAATCTTCTTCAATAAATTGTTCGATAAAATTTAATGATTTTGTTTGTTCGTTATTGGTATCGCTTGAGTTTTTATTATCGCTCATAAAAAATATTGGTTTAATGCAGTTTCATTGTTGTTTATAATTGATACAAAAATATAAAAATTTATTGTCAGTATAAATATATAATTTACATCTAATTTTTGTGACAATAATATTCTACTATGCTGATATTATCGGATAATATTTACACACCCGTGCTGATAATGTCAAATAATTTAACTGTATCTAAGGTTAAATGAATTATTTGAAGAAAATGAATTCGATAGCTATCGGATAAGATTTTGGCGTACGCTCGACCAAAAAGAAATTGATTTTGTAATCTCTTACTCAAATTCAGAACTTAAAGCTTATGAGGTAAAGTTTAATTCATTAAATATTAAGCAGTCGAAATACAAAAAGTTTAAAGAAATATACCCGAATGCTAATTTGCAATTTGTTACATATTATAACAATTTTGAAGATGACAATATTACTCAGGTAATGAAACTATAGTCCTCAAATTGCTGTTCTCAGGACACAGTTTCTTTAGGACATTTAAATTACTTCTGCCGTGTGCTATTTTAACGCTGATTGACGCCAATCTAATATGATAATCAGTTATACTCATTATTTCTAATTCTCAACATTCTTTTTCCAAATAGACCTTAGCGGACTTAGTAATCTTTCGAGCAACCTAACATCATCTGTAATAATTTCTGACAATCCCGACATATTTTGTGAGAATTGTAATTCTGTACCATAGTTTGTGATTAATGTTTCCGGTATTTCTATCTCGGCAGAATACATCAAACCATTATCAGTAATAAAAGGAATTAGTGATATAGATTTAACTTTGCCTCTTAGCAATCCAAATTCCATATAAGGGAAATTATCTAATTTAATATTTACATTTTGACCTATTTTAACTTTGCCTACGCCTACTGAGGGGATTTCTACCCTGCCAATTATATTTATAGCTTTATTATTACCTCCAGATGTTGCATTTACTAATTGAATTAATATTAGCAAACATACAATAAATTAGGTCTTTACGATAATAGTTGAAATTGATTCATTTGGTAAGTTCCAAAATATGTATATATTTACATCTGTTTACTAACTAAAATTGTATGTGAAATCGTAGTTTTTTTTAATTAGCCAGTGATTTATTGAAGTTGATTTTGGTATTAAAAAACGATAATTCCATACATTAATTTAAACTAAATTTTTTAAGTATGAGAAAAATTACTTTAATGACCATGATTTGTGTTTTGGCAATTATTCCGGCTTTTGCAGGAGGAATTTTAACAAATACAAATCAAAGTGCATCTTATGTAAGATTACTTGCAAGAGATGCATCAACAGATGTAGATGCAGTTTATTTTAATCCTGCTGCATTAACTCTATTAACGGATGGCTTCTATATCTCGTTAAATAATCAGTCTATTTTTCAGAATAAGGAAGTAACTAATTCTTATCCCTATTTGAATAATGACAGTTATATTGGAGAAGTCAGTGCCCCTTTCTTCCCTGGAATTTATGCAGCTTACAAAAAGGGTAAATTTGCCTTTTCATTTGGCATTAATCCAATTGGAGGTGGTGGAGGTGCTTCATTTAGCAAAGGTCTTCCATCTTTCGAAATTCCTGCATCTAACCTAGTTCCTGCTCTTGCAAGTCAAGGAATTACAGCTTATAGTGCAGATATTAATTTTGACGGTACATCAATATTCTGGGGACTTCAAGCAGGTATAAGTTATGCACTAAGCGATTACTTTTCCGTTTATGGTGGTGGTCGTTACATAATGGCTAAAAATACCTATAATGGTGGTATTAAAAACATGACGGTTTATTCTGCCGAACTACCCGGCGAAGGTATGCTGGCTGAAGATTTTCTTAATAGTCTTGGCGATCAGGCAACAGCCGGAGCAGCCTCTTTAAATGATGCAGGATCAGGAATGCAAGCACTTATTGACAATAATCTTGGTGGTTTAACATTACAAGAAGCCGAAGATGTTGGGGTTATTGATGCAACTACTCATGCACAATTAGCCGCAGGTTTAACACAAATTGGCGTTGACCCTACTTTAGTTACAATAGCTCAAGGACAAGGTGCATTCTTTGCTGCAGCTGCCGGCTATAGCGAAGCAGCAGCCGAAGCTTATTCAAATGCCGAAAGCACAAAAGATGTTGAGGTTGATGCAGAACAAAACGGAACTTCTTTCACGCCAATTATTGGTGCAAATTTAGTTCTTGCCGACGGGAAATTAGATATTGCCGTAAAATATGAATTTAAATCAGAACTTGAACTCGAAAACACAACAAGAATTGATGGTTCGGGCTTATTCCCCGATGGTGCATTAACACATTCGGATATGCCCGGATATTTTGCAACCGGTTTTACTTATGAAGCGAACGATAAATTGAAAGTTTCTTATAGCTTTCATACATATTTTGACCAAAAAGCAAATTGGGACGGAAGAGAAAAATTTATCTCAAAGAATTTTACCGAAAATGCAATTGGTCTTGAGTATAAACTAGCAGACAACTTAATAATAAGTGCAGGTTATTTATATGCTGCAACAGGTGCAACTGATGCTTATCAAACAGATTTAAGTTACAGCCTGAATTCAGGAACCTTCGGGTTTGGTGGACAGTTTAAAGTAAATGATAATTTTTTCATTAATCTTGGTGCTTTATACACAGATTATCAAAATGATGAAAAGTATTTTCGCCCTAATCAAACAACATATTATCATTCTGCAACAGAAACATATTATAAAGACAACTTCTTAATTGCTTTTGGTATCGACTTGAAAGTTTTCTAAACATAATTAAACGAATTTTAAAAAGGTGAGATAATATTTTGTCTCACCTTTTTTTTACTTTTGATGTCTGAAAAATAAAATTTAATATTATGCTGAATAAAATGCTTCTTGGTGTTTATTTTATTGTTGCACCATTTCTGATTAATGCCCAGATTATTGATAATCCTGTTTGGACGGAAAAGAGCCATGCCAATTTATCGGTTGATAAAATAGAACTTACCAAAACCGAAACAATATTTTACTTATCGGTAAATAATCAACTGGATAGTGGGGGTTGGTTTTGTGCCGACAAAAAGATTTATATCCAAAGTAAATTTGGCAGTAAAGAGAAATATAACATTATCCGATCAGAAGGTATTCCCATTTGCCCCGAAAAGTACTATTTTGCTAAAGCAGGCGAAAATTTAAACTTTAAACTTTTCTTTCCGGCTGTTCCAAGTTATGTTAAAAAGATTGATTTAGTTGAAGACTGTAATGAGTCTTGTTTTTTCTTTCGCAATCTTGTGTTGGATAACGAACTTAGCAATGAAATAAACCTTTTTGAAAAAGCGGTTGGTGATTATGTAAAAGGAGATAAGCAAAGTGCCCTTGATGGTTTTACAAAAATTGTTGAGGAATGTAAAGACAAAAAGAGCTTTCGATATGGATATTCATTGACAACAATACCTGTTATTTACGAAGACTTAAATAAAGATAATCTTGTAGAAGAAGCTTATCTGAAAGTATTAAAATCGCCAATTGACGATCGCATGCTTACCGGTAATAAAACAGAATCATTTGCAAACTTTAAGCACAAAGCTGCAATAAGATTATCACTGTTTTTAGAAAAATCAGGACAAACGTCAGAGGCTTACGATATGATTAATCGTGTCGAACACGAGTACCCCTTTCAATATGACCAAAATAGCACTAATGCCTTTTTTAACGACCACTATACTATTGTAAGACAAAAACTGCATTTGTTAGACTTAATGGGGTATAATGATGGAGTATTGCAAATATTAATAAGTGAGTCGATTAAAACAGATTTTGGGAAGTTTCCTGATGACCTTAATAAGCAGTTAACAAATATGCTTATTGAGAAATACGGTAAAGAAACTTGCCTAAATGCATTCAATGAAGCTTTTGAGAATATGAGTATTAATAATAAAGTATATCCTGCCAAAGTAGAATTTGATCTATTCGGTACAAATTGCGTATTAAAATATGATGGAACTCTGACAAAAAGCAGAGCAAAAAAATTAATAAAGAAAATACCTTTATATCTATCCATTAAATCATATCAGCCCTAACATAAAAAATCACAGATTATGGTAAAAAAGAAAATAACATATCAGGACGCAATAGCTGAGATTGAAAATATTTTAGCAAAAATTGAAAATAAGGAGTTGGATGTTGATGAGCTCGCTGATAATGTAAAAAAAGTATCAACACTTATAAAGATATGTAAAGATAAACTTTATAAGACTGAGGAAGAAGTAGAAAAAATATTAAACCAAATGGATGAGTAAATTAATAATAAATATTCCCGACTTCAGGCAATTAGAAATAAAACATATAATTTGTGATTTTAACGGAACAATTGCCAATAATGGAAAACTGATTAAAGGAGTAAAAGACAGAATTAATAAGTTATCGGAGATTGTGCAGGTACATGTTATTACAGCTGATACCTTTGGTTCTGTTAAAACTGAACTCGAAGGTGTTAATTGTAAACTTGCCATAATTTCTGCAACAAATCAAGCGGATGAAAAGCTAAATTATTTAAAATCATGCGGAAAAGATAACAGCGTTTGTATAGGTAATGGTAAAAACGATAAGCTGATGTTATCTGAAGCAAGTATTGGAATTGCTCTTCTGCAGGACGAAGGAGCATTCACCGGAACAGTTTTCTCTTCGGATATTCTCAGTAAGAATATCAATGATGCCCTAGATTTATTCCTCATTCCCAAACGTATAATTGCTACAATGCGTAACTAGTGTCATTTTTTAAAGCAGAAAATTCGACAGGTTGTAAACGGGCTAATAATTCAGGCTTTTATAAATTGTATTTTTATTGTCAAGAACTTAATAAATTAAGTAATATATTTTATTTATAGGCGTTTGCAAGTATTGCAAGAAAGAT
>JANTGP010000163.1 GCA_024762835.1 Bacteroidota bacterium | reverse complement strand
TATATATCCTTCCCAATCCCTTCCTTACGAGCAAGGAAGGGTTAAGCCCTGAACAAAATTCTTTTTTAATTATAATGTACATTTATTTTGAAAAGCTGACAACCAATTCTGTTGTACACTGTCTTTATGAGGACATCTGAAACTATATCTAATATAAATTATATTTAGAAATAGTTTAATTTAGTTTGCAAAAAAATAATTTATCTTTACAAAATAATTAAATCTCAATAGTAGAAAATAACTATCTTAACTTGCCTATTATGAATAAATTCAAACTATTAGCCCTTTTCCTTATTACTCTATTAGTAAATGCTACAAGTATTTTTGCTCAGAATAATAACTCAAATGCCCTTTATCTAAAACACGAAACTCTTCGATTAGATAAAAATGTTAATTCGTTAAAAGACATTTCGGATATTGATAAAAATGAGATATTTGAAGGAAGATTCTATCGCTTCATGCAGTTTATTGAATTACCAACTACAAAGCAAATAAAGGAACTCAACAGACTTCGGATTAATCTTCTTGAATATATCCCTCATAATACTTATGTGGCTTCTATTCCGGTTGATATTAATTTTAATGATTTAAAGACTTTGAATATTCGCTCAATTTCAATTATTCCAATAAGCGTTAAGATGGATATTCGTCTTGCCGACTTTCCGTTTCCGGAGTGGGCAACTGACAGAGAAGGCATTAGAGTATTAATTCAGTACTATCAGGATATTAATAAACAAAATGTCATTTCGGAATTTGATAAACTAAGAATCCCCATACTTCAAGAAATTGATAATTCAAATTTGATGATTGTACATATCAAATCATCGCAAATAAACGAGCTGGCATCTTTAGCATTTGTACGCTATATTGATTTTGAAAGTGAACCCGGCAAGCCGGAATCCGATGATGGAAGGAATCTGCACAGAGCAAATGCTATTGATGTTGATTACAATAGTGCTTACCATTTTGATGGTACGGGAGTAAGTGTTGCAATTAATGACGATGGCTATGTTGGTCCGCATATTGACTTTAAGGGCAGAACCGACCAAACGGATGTACAAAACGATTTTTCAGGAAGCCATGGCGATATGACAGTCGGTATTGTTGGTGCAGCAGGAAACCTCAATCCCATAATGAGAGGAATGGCAACAGGTGCTTTTTTATGGGTTCGTGCTTACAGTTCAAGTTTACCAAATACTGTTTCACTACACCAAAACGAAGATGTGATGGTATTCTCTTCTTCATACAGCAATGGATGCAATGCGGGCTACACCTCTACAACCCAAATGGTTGATGATCAGATTTATAATAACCCCTCATTGATTCAGGTATTCTCGGCAGGAAACAGTAATAATAATGATTGCGGATACGGTGCCGGCTCGGAGTGGGGAAATATTACAGGCGGTCATAAAATGGGCAAAAATGTTATTGCAACGGCAAATCTTTATAATGATGATGCTTTGGCAGGAAGCAGCAGTCGTGGTCCGGCCTCTGATGGACGCATAAAACCCGACATTGCTGCTCATGGGCAAGGGCACTGGTCAACGGCACCCGACAATACTTATGCTGCAGGTGGCGGAACATCAGCCGCTGCACCGGGCATTGCCGGTGTTCTGGCTCAACTTCATCAGGCATACAGAACTTTTAATAGCGGAAATGATGCTCCTTCGGCATTACTAAAAGCTGCAATATTAAATACAGCCTACGATTTAGGAAATCCGGGACCTGATTTTAAATACGGTTGGGGAAAAGTAAATGCTTATAAAGCAATGAAAACCATTGAAGATGTGAGATATATTGCAGATTCTATTTCAAATGGCAACACAATTACCTACAACCTAAGCGTACCTGCCGGAGTACAAGAAATGCGGGTAATGGTTTATTGGCATGATGTAGCAGCCTCAACTTCTGCCCTTTACGCTCTAGTCAATAATCTCGACATGACAATGACAGATTTAAGCGGAGCAGTCCATTATCCACTTGTGCTCGACCATACTCCCAATCCCGTTACTTTAAACAACAATGCTGTTCCGGGTATTGATTCGATAAATAATGTTGAACAAGTAAGAATTCAAAATCCTGCACAAGGAAACCATACAATAAGCATTTCGGGAACTTCGGTACCCTTCGGCCCTCAAAAATATTATATCGTTTATGAATATTACTATAATGATATTATGCTAACATATCCTAATGGTGGCGAAGGACTTATTCCGGGTTCATCCGAAAGAATTTTTTGGGATGCTTATGGAAACACAGGTAATTTTACCGCCGAATACACACTCAATAATGGTGCAACATGGACAACAATATCAAATTCTATTCCGGGAGACGCAAGATTCGCAGATTTTACGGTTCCAAACACTATCTCACGGGCAAAAGTAAGAATTAGCCGTAATGGCGTCTCTGACAGTAGTAACGAAGAGTTTTCAATTATCAATACACCCGGTAACATACAGGTAAATGCTATTTGTTCAGGAACAAACACGATTAGTATTGTATGGAATGCCGTTACAGGTGCAACATCTTATGATGTCTTTCTTCTTGGAACGATGTATATGGACTCTATCGCAACAACAAGCAACTTATCATTTGATGTTCCGGTTAACAACATCAGCGAAGACCAATGGATAAGTGTTAGAGCAAGAGCCGCAAACGGAATAGTAGGACGCAGAGCAACAGCTGTTGTGGCAGGTGGTGAAGATTGTTATTTAGATTGCATATCGGATGACGATGCAGGAGTTGATTCTTTATTATCACCTAACTTGATTAACGAGAGTTGCTCAGGTACAACAATTGATGTTTCGGTAAACCTCACAAATATCGGTACAAATACACAAAGCAATTTCCCCGTTTACTATCAGTTTGATAATAATACGGCTGTTGCTGATACCTTTACAGGAACACTGCAAGGCAATTCTATTGAGGCATTTACATTCTCAGTTCCAATCACAAATATCAGTGCCGGAAGTCATACATTAGTTGTTTGGACTGCTTTAGCAAATGATGGAGCACAATGTAATGATACTTTGGAAACTACAATTGAGTTTTACGAAGCTCTGTCAAGCTTACCATACACGGAAGATTTTGAATCGGGTGTTTTTCCTCCTGAGTTTATGTTCATTTCAAACCCTGACAATAGTACAACATGGCAGGAAAGCGGTGTTACAGGAGCAGACGGTAACAGTACAACAGCAGCATATATCGACAATTACCATTATAATGACTCAGGACAAGAAGATATTCTGGAAATAATTTCCATTGATCTAACAAACAGTTCCTCTGCGAGTCTTGAATTTGATGTAGCGTACAGTACATATTCTTCATACTGGCAGGATGCTTTACGCATTGAAGCATCAAATGATTGCGGACAAACATATAATCAAATTTACTATAAACAAGGTGATTCTTTGGCTACGGTAAGCCCAAATATCTCGCCTTTTTACCCAAGTTCTGCATCTGAATGGAGACACGACACAATCGACTTATCAGCATATATTGGAGGATTGTTGAAAATACGATTTGTAAACATTACCGGATATGGGAACGGATTATTTATCGATAATATATTTATAAATGACGGCAGCCCCGCAAATTATTGTATTCCTACATCAAGTTGCTCAGCCGGTGACATAATTGACGATTTCTCATTTAATACAATTATTCAAACAAACACCGGTTGTGGCATAAACGGATATTCCGATTTTACAAACTTAAGTACAACATTAGTCCAATCAGGAATATACACTATGTCCTTAAATACTAATTATGGCAATCAGAATGTTTCAATGTGGATTGATTTTAACGATGATGCTGTTTTTAATAATACAGACGAACGGGTATTGTTTGATTTCAACTTAGCTAATTCTGGAGTAACATATAGCACCGATATAAGTATTCCTTCAAATGCAAACCCGGGAAATCACCGAATGAGAGTTCGCACACGTTGGAGCAGCTCATGTAACGACCCATGCACTAATTTTACTTTTGGCGAAACTCATGATTATAGTGTATATATCAGCAATACAACTCAAGCTCCAAATGTCTCATTAGGTGCTGATGTAAGTATTTGTGAAGGTAATAACGCGGATATTATCCCGGTAGTCAATGGAGGCTTAACACCTTACACCTATATTTGGAATACAGGCGAAACCGTACCTGTAATTAATGTATCGCCAGTTAGTCAAACAACATATTCTCTTACAGTTACCGATGCTAACTCAAATACCGGAAGCGATGATATTACTATTTTTGTAAATAGTTTACCTAATGTTGATTTAGGTCCCGACCTGTCAATCGCTCAGGGTTCGTCTGCAAGTCTTGATGCCGGCACAGGATTCGTATCATATTATTGGAACACAGGCGAAACAACACAATTAATCTCTGTTTCATCTGCCGGACTTTACTCAGTAACGGTTTTTGATGGCAATGGCTGTTCAAACAGCGATGAAATTGAAATAAGCTACACGCCATCTGCAAATCCCGGATGGACATATACTATAACCGGAAGCAACCACACAATCTTAATACCCCTTAATGCTAATATCTCAATACAAGGCAATCCTATTGAAGCAGGTGATTATATTGGCGTTTTCTTCGATTCGCTTGGCACTTTGGCTTGTGCAGGTTATACAGTTTGGGATGGAAATACAACAAGCATAACAGCCTGGGGACAAGACCTTGGCAATGATGGCTTTGTTGTTGGCGAAGAGTTTAAATGGAAAATATGGAAGAACTCAAATCAAATAGAATATTATGCAACTGCAACATATATGCAACCTCCAAGTATGCAGAATACAGCATTTTTTGCAGTAAACGGAATAAGCGGAATAGAATCTTTAACATCATCTAATCCGGGTTGGAATTACACAATAACCGGAAGTAACCATACCATCTTAGTACCTGTAAACTCATATATTACTATTAACGGAAACTCAATTGAATATGGCGATTACATTGGTGTTTTCTTCGATTCGCTTGGCACTCTGGCTTGTGCAGGATACACTTTCTGGAACGGCAATACAACAAGTATAACTGCTTGGGGCGAAGACCTTGGGAATGATGGATTTGTTGTTGGCGAACAATTTAAGTGGAAAGTCTGGAGAAATTCCGACCAAACAGAATATTATGCAACTGCAACTTATATGCAACCTCCAAGCATGCCAAATACAGCCTATTTTGCGGTAAACGGTATAAGCGGTATTGATACCCTAACTGCTGTTTCGCCAAATTGGAATTATTCCATAACCGGTACAAACCACACTATTCTTGTACCTGCAAGTGCAGATATCACAATTGATGGAAACCCTGTTGAATATGGTGATTACATTGGTGTTTTCTTCGATTCGCTTGGTACTCTGGCTTGTGCAGGATATACTTTCTGGACAGGCTATACAACAAGCATAACAGCATGGGGCGAAGATATTGGGAATGACGGTTTTGTTGTTGGCGAAGAGTTTAAATGGAAGATATGGCAAAACTCATCAGGGCTGGATTTTGAAGCAACAGCTACATATATGCAACCACCGCTAATGCAATATACCGGCAACTTTGCAATAAACGGAATAAGTGGAATAGAAACTCTTTCTACCTCAAACTCCGAGACACAAACCCTTTTGCTAAAACAAGGATGGAGTATAATATCAAGTTATATCATACCTGACTATCCTCTCCTCGATTCGGTTTTTGCAAGCGTTTTAAATCATGTTGTAATTATTAAAGATGGTTATGGAAATATTTTCTGGCCTCAGTTTAACATTAATATTATAGGTGATATTGACCCTACTCAAGGTTATCAAATAAGAATGCTTGTTCAGGAATATCTTGATGTTACAGGAGTAGCAGCTAATCCTGCAACAACAGTAATGAATATACCCTCAGGATGGAGCATAATGGGATATCTGCACTCTGTTCCTGCCAACCTCGAACTAATGCTTAATCCTATTCTACCATATATTACTATTGTTAAAGATGGTAATGGGTTTATTTACTGGCCGGCATATGGACTTAACTTTATAGGTGACCTAAAACCGGGAGAAGGTTATCAAATTAATATGTCTCAGGCTCAACAGTTTTATTATCCTTTGGCGACAAATTCAAATCAAAAACAGTCAATCAATATTCCGGAAAGCCTGCATTTTGGGAAAGCTCAAAACACCGGAGTAAACATGAGTATTTGTATCCCTTTAACAGCATGGGATGAATTACCTCAATACGGCAGCGAAGTAGGCTTTTTCACAAATGATGGTATTCTTGTTGGAAGTACAGTTTTTGAAAATCGTAATATTGCTCTTTCCGTTTGGGGAAACGATAAATACAGCGCCGACAAAAACGGACTATATAATGATGAAGCTTTTAGCATTAAATTATTTAATGAATCTGAAGAGGAATTATTTATTTCTTCATGGTTGCAAGGTGATGAGTATTTTGATGCAAATAAGATTAGCATTGCTGAAAAAATTATTAATAAAAATGACTTTAACGGCATACTTGAAATATATCCCAATCCGGCATCTGATAAAGTATCCGTCTCGTTTAAAATAAGCAATGACGATGATATCGTAATTGAACTATACAATGCAATTGGTGAGAGAATTGAGGTACTCCCAAAACAACATTATTTAAGTGGGTCTCACACTATTGAGTTAAAAACAAACCAACTTGCAAATGGAGACTATTACTTTAGGTTTCTTTGCTCTCAGTTTGTCGATACAAAGAATATACAGATTATGTACATGAGGTAAAGCTTAATACTTTTTCTGATTATTATGGAAGCAAATATTACCAATGTTAAATATATTAGTATTTTGTTCTTGCAAGCGGTGAAAATGGAGTTTGGGTTAAGAAAGTGGTAGTTATTAGAGAATAGCTCAATAATGAATCCGGTAGTTATTGGATGATAAATTCAACTAGTAAATGCGACATTCGGGTATTAAAACATCATTAATTTATACACATATAAGCAATAATATTAAAAAGAACGGAATCTACCCCGATTAAATACCATGGGCTAAAAGACAAAGAACCCGACAAAATGAGTATATTTGTCCATATATTCACTAGTTA
>JANTGP010000162.1 GCA_024762835.1 Bacteroidota bacterium | reverse complement strand
AAAATACTTTTGGGGGTAGAAAAAAGGCAGTTTTTGTTATATATAAGTATAAATTAGTTTCACTTTATATTTTTTTTTCTAAAAGTTGAAGAGAATTGAATTATTTTGCTGAATGAGAGTTTCTGATTAGTACAAATCGAGATCTAAATTTAATGATGAAAAGACTTATTACATATTTATTTATTGCTTTTATTTCTATTTTGGTCTTTTCTCAGAATAAACAGCCAATCAGCCCTGATGTGTATGATACATGGAACAGTTTACATCATGATATTATTTCCAATAATGGAAAATGGTTTAGCTACGAAATTAATCCCCAAAAAGGAGATGGAAACTTATACGTAGTTGAGTCTAAAAGCTTGTTTCGCGATTCATTCAGCAGAGCTTATAATGCTGAGTTCTCACCCGATAATACATTCCTTGTTTTTAAAATCAAGGCACAGGCAGATTCTATACGAAAGGCAAAATTAAATAAAGTTGAAGAAAGCAATTTTCCGAAAGATTCTTTGGGTATTTATTTACTTAAGAAAAATATTTTAAGGAAGATCGAAAGAGTAAAATCATTTAAACTTCCAAAGAAAACCGGAAATTGGCTTTGCGTATTTCACGAAAAACCGGTCCCTGAATATGATTCTTTAGGAAAACCGGTGTCTTTAAAGAAGGTAAGAGGACATGCATTCCAAATTATTAATCCTATTACAGGTGATGAGTTTTATTATAATAATGTTTGCGATTATTCAATTTCTGATGAGGGAAATAAGATTGCATTTGTTAGTTATTTTGGCAATTCATATGATAGTTGCAAGATTAATATTTTCGATACTAAAAAGAAAAAGCGATTCACAATCTTTGAGGATTATGGAGTTGCCAGTGCATTAACATTTGATAAAAAAGCTGAAAAGTTGTGTTTCATTCATTCCTCAGATTCAACTTGCAACAAGACCTATTCCCTTTATTATAATAATACCTCCTCTGGCAATACTAAAATGGTCATTGGTTCAGGTTATGGGAATATGCCAGTAAATTATTCAGTATCACCTTATACTAAAAATTGGTTTTCTGATGATGGACGAAAGCTTTTCTTTTACATTGGGAAAAATCCTGAGAATACAAAGAAGAATACACTTCTCGATGAGGAAAAAGTTAGTTTGGATGTATGGAACTGGCAGGATAAGTTAATTCAGCCCGAACAATTGAAAAACTTAAAAGAGGATAAGAAAATGAAGTTTCTTTCAGTATTTAATATTGAGAAGAATGAATTTTATCAACTTTGCGATAGTAGCATGAAATATTGCAAAGTTCCCGGAAAAGGTAACGTGAAATATGCTATGGGCTTGAGTGATGATCCATATTTAAAGGAAAGATCCTGGGATGCAAATTTTTACAGAGATGCTTATTTGTTAAATATTGAGACAGGAAAACGTGAGTTGATACTTAAAAAACAATCAATGTATGTTAATATCTCGCCACAAGCTAAGTATTTAGTCTGGTATAATTATGAGGATAACTCTTGGCATACTTTTAATACAGATACAAAGGAAAGAACAAATATCTCTGGTACATTACCGGTTTCATTTACTGATGAGAATTATGACAAGCCTGAATTGCCTGATATTTATGGGATAGCCGGATGGTCTAAAGATGACGTGTACTTTTTGGTTTACGATAGATACGATATTTGGAAAATGGATCCAACAGGGAAGAAGAAAGCCGTTAGAATTACTCATGGAAGAGAGAAACATCTTAGTAATCATATCGTTCAACTGGTAGATGATCAGGATTATATAGATATTAATAAAAAGATATTCTTAAAAGTATTCAACGAAGAAACAAAGGCGGGAGGCTATGATTGGTTGTATGCAAAAAGTGGTAAATTGAAAGTTTTGAGATATGGTGATTATTTTTTCTATAGACCTTATAAGGCCAGAGATGCCAATATTGTCATTTGGTCGCATATGAGTTTTACTCAATATCCTGAAGTGTGGACTAGTGATTTGAATTTTACTTACGTAAAGAAATTAAGTAATACCAATCCAATGCAAAGCAAATACTTATGGGGCACGGTTGAATTGGTTAAATGGAATTTAAATGGTAAGGAGCTTGAGGGTTTACTTTACAAACCTGAAAATTTTAATCCTGATAAGAAATACCCGATGATAGTTTATTTTTATGAGAAGTATTCTGATAAGCTTCATAATTATTATAGTCCTAAGCCAAGTCGCTCAGTAATAAATTTTACAACATATGTTAGCAATGGCTATTTTATCTTCATTCCCGATATTCCTTATAAAGAAGGGCATCCCGGACAAAGTGCTGTAGATGCAATACTTTCAGGAACAAAAGAAATTCTGAAACGCCCATATATTGATAAAGATAGATTAGGCGTGCAAGGGCATAGCTGGGGCGGTTATCAGGTTGCTTTTCTCGTGACACAAACAAATATGTTTAAAGTTGCTATGGCCGGTGCACCAGTAAGCAATATGACAAGCTCTTATGGAGGAATCAGATGGGAATCGGGTAAGAGCAGAATGTTTCAGTACGAAGGCGGACAAAGCAGAATAGGTGCCTCGTTGTGGGAGAAACCGGAGCTTTATATAGAAAACTCACCCTTGTTCTTTGCCAATAAAATTAAAACACCATTACTGATGATGCATAATGATAATGATGGAGCTGTTCCATGGTATCAAGGTATTGAAATGTTTCTTGCCTTACGCCGATTGAACAAACCAGTTTTTATGCTTAATTATAATGGCGAAGGTCATAATTTGACCAGGCGTAGCGACCAAATAGATTTAACGCGCCGAATGCAGCAATATTTCGACTACTATTTGAAAGATGCCCCAATTCCTGAATGGATGGCTAAAGGAATACCGGCAATTGAAAAAGGAAAGAACGATGGCTTTAATTATATCAAAGAGTAATTGTTTCATCCTTAAATACCTCATCAAAAAACAATTTGCTTTTTCTCTTCTTAGCTTGATTCTATTTATTATTCATCAAAAAAAATAACTTTGTTGTATTCTTATTATTAATTCAGAATAATATTTATATTTTTACATATCTAATTTTATTAATAATCTTTAAATATTCATTATTTTGTTTCGAATTGAAAGTAAGATTGACACACAATCAGAAAGCTTTATTAGTCAAAAAGAACAGTACATTAAACTGCTGAAAGAGTATAAGGAAATACTTAAGAAAGTAAGAAATGGTTCATCAGAAAAGGCAATTGAAAAACACAAAGCAAGGGGAAAACTATTGGCTCGCGACAGAATTAACCTTTTGGTTGACCCGAATACTTCTTTTATTGAGTTATCTACACTTGCAGCATATGGACATTACGATAATCAATTTCCCTCTGCGGGAATAATAACAGGCATTGGTGTTGTTCATGGCAAAGAGACTTTGATAATAGCAAATGATGCAACCGTAAAAGGTGGTACTTATGTAAAGGAGACTATTAAAAAGCATCTCAGAGCTCAGGAAGTAGCAATGGAAAATCATTTACCATGTGTTTATATGGTAGACTCAGGAGGCGTATTCTTACCAGAGCAGGCAAATGTTTTTCCTGACCGTTTTGACTTTGGACGCTTCTTCTACAATCAGGCAAGATTATCCGCCGAAGGTATACCCCAAATATCAATTGTCATGGGCTCGTGTACAGCAGGTGGAGCTTATGTGCCTGCTATGAGTGACGAAACTATTATTGTAAGAAATCAAGGTACAATATTTATAGGCGGACCACCATTAGTGAAAGCCGCAACTGGCGAAGAAATATCTGCCGAAGAACTTGGAGGAGCAGATGTTCATACTTCTATCTCGGGAGTTGCCGACCATATGGCAGATAACGACCGCCATGCAATTCAGATATGCCGTAATATTTTTGAAACTTTAGAGCTGAAAGAAAAACAAACACTTGATATAATAGAACCCGAGGAGCCTTTTTATAATCCCGAGGAGCTTTATGGTATTGCACCCATTGATTTGAAAAAGCCTGTTGACTCACGCGAAATAATAGCCCGTATTGTTGATGGAAGTAAGTTTCAGGAATTTAAATCGCGATATGCACCCACATTGGTAACAGGTTTTGCTCGTATTATGGGAATGCCAATTGGTATTTTGGCAAATAATGGAGTTTTCTTCTCTGAGAGCTCATTAAAAGGAGCTCATTTTATAGAGCTTTGTGTGCATAGGAAAATCCCGATTTTATTCCTGCAAAATATTACCGGTTTTATTGTAGGCAGGGAATACGAACGTAAGGGAATAGCACGTGATGGTGCAAAATTGGTTCATGCCGTGGCAAATGCAACTGTACCTAAGTTTACTGTCGTTTTTGGTGGTTCATTTGGTGCAGGAAACTACGCAATGGCAGGTAGAGCTTACGACCCTCGTTTGCTTTTTATGTGGCCTAATGCTAAAATATCAGTAATGGGAGGTGAACAGGCTGCAAATGTATTGATTACTGTAAAAAGCGATCAACTTGAAGCCAGAGGCCAGAAGCTTGACCCTGAAATGGCTGATAAAATGAAAAAAGAGATTCTTGATAAATATGAAGTTGAGGGTTCGGCATATTATAGTACAGCCCGCTTATGGGATGATGGTATTATTGACCCTCTTGACACCAGAAAGGTTTTGGCAATGGGAATTGCTGCTTCATTAAACAAAAAATTCCCCGACCCGAAATTTGGTGTATTTAGAATGTAATATTAATAATTTTGAAAACTGAGATTTATGTTAAACAATAAATACGAAACACTTTTTCTTGAAGTAGAAGATGGAATTGGTACAATTTGGCTTAATCGCCCCGAAATTCACAATGCATTTAACGAAGTGATGATTAGGGAACTGATTGAAGTATTTGATGAGATTGAAGATATTGATGAGATAAGAATAGTTAAGATTCAAGGTAAAGGGAAATCATTCTGTGCAGGTGCAGACCTCAACTGGATGAGAGATGTTGCAAACTATAATTATGAGCAAAATTTTGAGGAAAGTTTAAACCTCTCGAAATGTTTTTATGCAATTTATACTTGTCCGAAACCCACAATTGCCGTTGTGCATGGTGCTGCAATTGGCGGTGCAAACGGATTGCTTGCTTCTTGCGATTTTGCTTATTGCGATGAGGATACAACATTCTCGCTAAGTGAGGTGAAGATTGGAATTGTTCCTGCTTGTATCTCGCCTTATGTTACAAAAAGGGTTGGCGAATATGGCTCAAAGGAATTAATGCTTACCGGAAAACGTATAAAAGGCGAAGAGGCTGAACGCCATAGGCTAGTCAATAAATCATTACCAAAGACGGAGCTGGATGATTATGTTGATTCTGTTATTGAATTGCTTAAAACCAGTGGTCCTGTAGCCATGTCGCAGTGTAAAGATTTGCTTTTTAACGTTGCCAATGTTTGGAATATGAATGCGGCAATTGAGAAAACCGCTGAGATGATTGCTGAAATAAGACAATCGGATGAGGGACAAGAAGGAATGGCTGCTTTTCTTGAGAAGCGTAAGCCAAACTGGGTGAAATAATGAATTGCTGTTAGTTATATGTGATTGCTTTTCTATATAGATTTAATATAATAATTAAAGAATAAATGAATTTATTTAACAAGATATTAATAGCAAACAGAGGTGAGATTGCTGCCCGGATTATTCGTTCGGCTCAAAAACTGGGAATAAAAACTGTAGCCATTTATTCAACAGCTGATAGGAATTCTATGTTTGTTGAAATGGCTGATGAGGCATACTTTATTGGTGGTGTTGAGTTGCATGAAAGCTACTTGAATATTGATAAGATATTAAAAATTGCAAAGATGGCAAAGGTAGATGCTATTCATCCCGGCTATGGATTTATGTCTGAAAATGCTGAGTTTGCAAGTAAATGTATTAAATCCGGATTTGTTTTTATTGGCCCCGATGCTGAGACTATTCAGTTTATGGGAAATAAAATTGAAGCACGTAAATTTGCAAAGTCAATTGATATTCCACTTACAGAGGGTGTTACGGGAAGTGTCGACGAATTGAAAAAGGCTGCTCGCTCAATGACATTTCCTTTGCTTGTTAAGGCTGCTGCTGGAGGTGGTGGTAAAGGTATGCGTATTGTTCGTTCAATTGAAGAGTTGGATGATGCAATTGAGTCTACAAGCAGGGAAGCAAAAGCATATTTTGGAGATGAAGATGTTTTTATTGAGAGATATATTGAATCACCCCGTCATATTGAAATTCAGGTTGTTGGAGATAATCATGGCAATGTAATTCATCTTTTTGAACGTGAATGTACTATACAAAGAAGGTACCAAAAGATAATTGAAGAATCGCCGTCGCCAACCTTAAATTCGGAATATAGGAAAAAGATGGGTGAGGCTGCTGTTAAAATTGCTAAAAAAGTAAATTATAAGAATGCCGGTACAATAGAGTTTCTTGTTGATGAGGATTTAAATTTCTATTTCCTCGAAATGAATACTCGAGTGCAGGTAGAACATCCAGTTACAGAGATGGTAACATCTGTTGATATTGTTGAAGAACAAATATTGGTTGCTTCAGGTTATCCTTTACGATATTCTCAGAATGATATAAAGCAAAAAGGTCATGCTATCGAGTGTAGAATATATGCCGAAGACCCTGAGAATAATTTTCTTCCTGCACCCGGAATAATGAATTTTTATCACGAGCCTACTGGAAAAAATGTCAGAGTAGATAGTGCAATTAATAAAGCAGCTGTTGTTGAGAGTTTTTACGATCCAATGATTAGTAAACTTATTGTTTATGGCGAAAGTAGAGAGATTGCTTTAAGTAGAATGGGTGAAGCTCTTAAGGAATTTGTTATTCATGGAGTAAAAACAAATATTGCTTATCTTATTCACTTATTAAGGCAAAATGATTTTATTGAAAATAAAATATCTACGCATTTTTGTGATTTAAAGACCGGAACAATTTTAGATTCAATTGTTCAAAGCAAAGAAAGCATTCAAAATTACATTCCTCTTCTGAGTTTCTTGATTTATAGTCTTGAGGCAAGGCCAGATAATAAGAATAGTGTTTGGCAGCAAATTGGATATTGGCGTGAGATAATGAGTTTTTCAGTTATA
>JANTGP010000161.1 GCA_024762835.1 Bacteroidota bacterium | reverse complement strand
ACATATACACTTAGTGGCTTTATTATAGATAATGAATCAGGCGAAAGCCTTATTGGTGCAACGGTAATAATTGAAGGAACAACAATAGGTGCAATTACAAACTCTTATGGGTTCTATTCCATCACTTTACCCAAGAATTCATATGCGGTATTATTTTCATACATAAGTTACAAAAGCAAGAAAATTGAGATTGAGCTGAATCATAACATTGAATTATTTCAGAAATTAGAATCAAACAATGCTATACTCAAAGAAGTTACGATAAGCTATGATGAAGACATTGAGTTACTTGAAAAAAGTCAAATGAGTAAAGTGAACCTAAAACCGCAAGATCTGAACAACATGCCTGAGTTTGCCGGCGAAACAGGTTTAATTAAGTCGTTACAAACATTGCCGGGAATTAAAACACATAGCGATGGTTCTTCTTTTTTCTATGCCCGTGGCGGAAACAAAGACCAGAACTTAGTGTTAATTGATGATGCACCTGTTTTTAACCATGCTCATCTTTTTGGCTACTACTCTGCTATAAACCCCGAAACAGCTCAGGACATTAAAATTTACACCGGTGATATGCCTGTTAATCAAGGCGACAGGATTTCGTCGGTTATTGATATTCACACAAAACAAGGAAACATTAACCATTTCGAAGCATATGGAATGATTAACCCTTTAATATACAGTCTTTCTACCGAAGGTCCTTTGAAAAAAGGGAAAAGCTCATATTATTTATCATTCAGGCATTCGAACTTTAAGTGGTTATACAAAAAAATCAATCCAAATCTAAATCTGTATTTATACGATATCAATTCAAAAATCAATTTCAGACTCAACAAGAACAACAGAATATATTTTACATTTTACACCGGAAAAGACAATATGTCTGTAGAAAACCAGGCTGAGTCGGGTGGTATTAATTGGGATAACCGTGCAACTTCTTTTCGATGGAATCATATTTTTAATAAAAAGCTTTTTCTAAATTCCATTTTATATTCAAGTTTATATAATTATTATCTAGTAATGGGTAAAACTATCTGGAACTCCGAAATTCAGAATTCGGGAATTAAGTTTGATTTCACATGGTATTTATCACCTAAAAATACTTCTCGCTTTGGTTACAATCTGAGTTTACATAGGTTTAACCCCGGCAATCTTTCTTTTGATGATGCAACTGTTTTTTTTGCAACAGTACCGCCCAATCAATCAAGCAAAAATGTTTTCTATTTTAATAACGAATATCAAATATCCGACAAGATTTCACTTAATTTAGGGCTTCGCCTACCCATATGGACAAATATCGGAAATTCAACAATCTATTTATTTGACGAGAATTACCAAGTTGAAGACACATTGGTAATTGAAAGTAAAAAAGGTTATAAGACATTTGTAAATTTTGATCCACGTATGAGTTTTAAATATAAGCTTAACAACACATCATCATTAAAATTAAGTTATGGCATTTATCACCAATACTTACAAATGTTAACAAATTCTATTAGTCCCTTTTCATCTTTTGAGGTATGGCTACCAAGCGGAACTAATATCAAACCACAAGGAGCTTCGCAGCTTGCATTTGGCTTTAATAAACTATGGAAAAATTCAGGCATACAGGTTACCTCTGAGCTATATTATAAAAAGATGACAAATCAGATTGATTACGAACCTCATGCAAATCTGATGTTAAACCCACTAATTGAAGGTGAGCTTAGATTTGGAAAAGCAAAATCGTATGGTATTGAAATAATGCTAAAAAAGTCGCAAGGAGTTTTTACAGGTTGGATATCATACACATATTCAAGAAGTTTAAAGCAAATAAACGGTCTCAATAATGACAATGAGTTTCCGGCTTTTTACGACCGGCCTCATGATTTCTCAATTTACTTATCATATCAAATCACCGAAAGAACAAATATTTCGTGTAACTGGATTTATTACACAGGCTCAGCCATAACAACGCCAATTTCTTACTACGAATACAATGGCTACAACGTCCCGCTTTATGGCGATAAAAATAATGACAGATTGCCCGATTACCATAGACTTGATTTGGCTGTCAATGTACGATTAAATAAAAAACCTCAGAGATTTCAACATTCAATATCTTTAGGAATTTATAACCTTTACAATCGTGAAAATCCTATCTCAATAAATTTCAATAAAGTAAAAACCAAGAATGGGCAATATGTAGTTCCTGCTAATTTATATGGTACTCATGATATTATTAGTAGTCAAAAATACTTACTTGGCATAATGCCGTCAATTACATATAAATTTAATATTTAGCAATGAGTATAAAAAATTTATGCATACTGTTTTTAATCATACTTCTTTCATCTTGCGAGAAAGAAATAAACTGGAATATAAAAGCTGAAACTTCCAATTCAATTGTTGTTGATGCAATACTTACAAATGAATATAAATATCAAGAAATAAGACTAAGCCATCCGAAACTTGATATTAACACTAAAGCTGAAGTTGTAAGTGGTGCAATAGTAAACGTAAGTAATGAGAGTGATACATTAAACTTTATTGAAGAGCCGGACAGACCGGGGATTTATAAAAGTGAAATTGAAATTGCCGCTACATTATACACTAGTTACCATCTTAATATTAACTATAATGCAGAGCTTTACGAAGCAAATGCATATATGATTCCTGTTAATAGTTCAGACATACTGCATTATACCGAGGTAGCAGATTCTACAGATTATTATGAAATTACCTGGATTGCCAATGAATTCTCATTTATAGAACAAGCAATGTATGAAATAGATATTGATTGGTCGGGAATTTCAAACAATGTAAATGAAGACTCTATAACAAAGGCCAAATTATTTTTCTACACCTTTAATACAGTTGATGTAAGTTACTCTGTCTTCCCACAGGATAAAGAAAAAGTATATTTCCCCAAAGGCAGTAAGATTACCGAAAAGAAATATTCATTAACCGATGAATATGCAAGTTACTTACGAGCACTGCTTGCTGAAACCGAATGGCAAGGTAGTCTTTTTGAGAACGCACGGGCAAATTTACCGGGTAATATCAGTAATAAGGGCTTAGGTTATTTTAGTGTTTGTTCAGTAATTTCCGACACTCTTACTGCTCAATAACAGTTAATTACAAAATTAGAAACAACCTGCTTAATTTTTTTTTGTAAAGCTATAAGGGTATTTTGAAACAGTTGTGTATTAAAACTGAAACAAATTAATTATTAACTTAAAAATTTACAATTATGAAAAAATTAAATTTAGTTCTTCTGATGGCAGTTCTAGCCTTAACAACAGTTTTTCAATCATGCCAACAAGAAATAGTTGAGCCGAACAGCGGTATTCTTCCAAGCCGTTTTAAAGTGGATATTCCTAATTCAATAAGCGGAAACTCTACATTTAAAAGTGCAAATGTTGATACTCTTCAAGGAAATGAGATTTACGAGCACCTTAGGAGTTTTATCTGGATAGGTGAAAATGCAGCCGATATTGTTGGTGAGATAATTACAGTGATAAGCGTAAATAATCTCGATCAGGCAATGTCCTTCACTTTTGTGAGTGATGATGATGGCAGACTTAAAAACGTTGAGATTATTGAAAACTCTGAATTTGAAGGTCTGATGTGGGAATACCAAATGACTATTACTGACGAGGATGCTACCCCTTCAACCATTACTGCAAATACAGCTTTGCAGATATTCTGGAACAACAGCCCAATAAAGGGTATCGCAATTCTTGCCCCATATAATATCGACAGAAATACTGATATTAAATATCTTAACACAAAATACAGAATTGATTACAGCGAAGCAGGCGAACTTGGATACGAACATCATATGTTGGTTACAATAACTGGTCTTCCATTAGAGAATCCTTTGGATAACCCATACTCAATATCAACACTTAAAATGTTTGTAGGCAAAAACGGAGATGTAGTAAGTGTATATGGAAACTCCGAACATCCTAATGCTACATTTATAAATGGCGACACAGGCTTTGACTGGGCATTCACAGCTGCCGGCAAGCAATCAACAGATATTGGTGTTGCTGAGGTAGGTTTACCAAACGATAGTTTAGACTCCTCCGACAGATATGTTCTATTAGTTGAGAATTCAATTGAAAATGTATTTACAGAGCAAATTTACGATGTATGGCCAAATATTGACAGCACATCAGTTCAGGCATTTTTGTACAACACTGAAGCACCCGGATTCTTTAATCATTTAGGATTCATTCAGGGAGGAACTGCTCCAAGTCAAGATTATAACAGTTTATTGAGTATAATTGCGGGACTAACACCTTATAACCCATCTGTAATTAAAGAATTAGAAGTATTGTTTAAGGAATAATTCAGATTTATATTAACAAAAAAAGCTGCCTTCGAGGCAGCATTTTTTTTTGCTTTTATTCTATCCTTCCGTCATTCATCTTAATCATTCTGTCTGACATTCCTGCAAGTTCCGTATCGTGAGTAACAATTAATATTGTTTGATGAAACTCATCACGAAGGGAAAAAAACAGATTATGTAATTCCCTTTTATTTTTTGTATCAAGATTACCACTAGGCTCATCGGCAAGAATAACACTTGGTCTGTTAATCAAGGCTCTGGCAACAGCAATCCTTTGCTGCTCTCCGCCTGAGAGCTCATTTGGTTTATGATTACTTCGATTGCTTACACTCAGAAATTCAAGTAACTCAAGTGCTCTCTTTTCAGCTTTCTTTTTAGAAACCCCGGCAATAAATGCAGGAATACATACATTTTCTAATGCAGTAAACTCAGGAAGCAACTGATGAAACTGAAAAACAAATCCAATATGCTTATTTCTAAATTTGGCCAATGCTTTCTGTTTCAATTTAAAAACCTCAATATCTTCTATTATCACATTACCCGAATCAGGCGAACTCAATGTGCCAATAATCTGCAATAGTGTAGTTTTTCCAGCCCCACTGGCACCAACAATTGAAACTATCTCTGCTTTAGCAATCTCTAAATCAATTCCTTTTAGAACTGTTAAGTCGCCAAAACTTTTAACTATATTCTTAGCAATAATCACAAGCTGTATTTTTTGTAAAAGTAAACAAGATTAATCATACGGCAAAACCGGCAAATCAAATAAGATTTTTAGCAATTCTATTATAAATCTCCATATTCTCATCATCAAATAAAACAAAAATAAGTTTATCAATGGATTTGTTCTTTGCCAGAAACGATTTAACAGTATCAAATGCAATATTTGCCGCCTCTTCTTTAGGGAAACCATATACACCTGTACTAATATTTGGGAAAGCAATAGTTTTAATCCCATTATCCACAGCCAGTTTCAGACTTTTCGTATAACATGAGGCTAACAATTCTTTCTCATTTGCATTACCTCCGTGCCAAACCGGCCCAACGGTATGTATCACATATGAAGCCGGCAGATTATATCCTTTAGTAATTTTAGCATCACCTGTTTTACAACCATTCAATAAAAGACATTCCTGCAATAAGTCCTTTCCGGCAGCTCGATGAATTGCTCCGTCAACACCACCACCACCACGCAAGGAATGATTCGCTGCATTTACAATTGCATCAACTTTAAGTTTTGTAATATCAGTTTGTATAAGTTCTATTCTTTTCATTATTTCATTATTTCATTTTTTTCAAAAATACAACTATCTATCAAAATTATTATTACTTTGGCAGTTCTGAAAAAATAATTAAATAGTTATCAAAATGAAAAAGATTAGTTTTACTTTACTTGTACTTATATTAGGTACTTCAATGCTTGTTTTTTCTCAAAATAAAGGAGAAATAAGCCAAAAGCAGCTAGAAACATTTAAGCAGTTTCATAACAAGGCTGTTGCAAATAATGCAATTTCAAACGCCTTATCAAATAACAACATTAATAAACTTGCTCTTAACCGTAAGTCAGTAGGAAAAATTGACCATAACTTCAAATACAGAGTTGATGTTAATGGTATCACAAACCAAAAAAGTTCAGGTAGATGCTGGATGTTTACCGGATTAAATGTTCTGAGACCCAAAGTTATGAAGAGGTATAATTTAGATAAATTTGAGTTCTCAACTAACTATCTTTATTTTTACGATTTACTCGAAAAAAGTAATCTATATCTCGAACAAATAATCAAGTCGGCAAAAGAGCCAATGGATGACAAATTGGTTGACTGGCTTTTTAGCTCACCTGTTGGTGATGGTGGTGTCTGGAATTCGTTAAGCAACCTTGTTGAGAAATACGGACTTGTTCCTAAAGAAGCAATGCCGGAAACCTATTCCAGCGAAAACACATCGATGATGGTAAGACTTATTAGAAGAAAATTAAGAGAAGATGGACTCGAACTGAGAAAGATGGTAAATTCAAAAATGAATTCTGCTAAAATAGAACAAAGCAAAACAGAGATGTTGAGCGAGGTTTATCATATTCTTGCAATTAACCTTAGCGAACCCCCAAACGAGTTTAGCTGGCGTTACAAAGACAAAGATGGCAAACTCAGTGAAACAAAGACATATACACCTCAAAGTTTCCTTAAAGAAAGTTTGCCCGATTTAAATTTTAATAATTACGTGATGCTAATGAACGACCCTAGTCGCCCTTATTATAAACTCTACGAAATTGATTTAGACAGAAATGTGATGGAAGGAAGAAACTGGCATTATATTAACCTACCTGCTGATGATATAAAAAAGTTTGCTTTGGCTTCTATTAAAGCCAATGAGGCAATGTATCTCTCATGTGATGTTGGAAAACAACTAAACAAATATGAGGGAATTCTGTCTGTTGACAACTACGACTATGAATCGCTCTATGGTGTAAAATTCGCCATGGACAAAAGCCAAAGGATTATTACGCATGAAAGTGGTTCAACTCATGGTATGGCTTTAGTCGGTGTAGATGTTGATGATTCAGACCAACCGGTTAAATGGCTTGTTGAGAACAGTTGGGGGAGCAAAGCCGGTCATAATGGTTATATTACAATTACCGATGAATGGTTTAATGAATATATGTTCCGCGTTGTTGTTCTTGACAAATTTATCAATGCTAAGACACTTAAAATATTAAATCAAAAACCGGTAATCCTTCCTCCGTGGGACCCAATGTTTTCAGAAGATTTATAATATTTTCTTATAAAATAGGTAGTGCTAAAAAGAACTATATAAACTAAACTCGCAAAA
>JANTGP010000160.1 GCA_024762835.1 Bacteroidota bacterium | reverse complement strand
GCTTGTAATGATAACAACAAAATAGTTCCTAATGTTTATGTAAATTTTTACTTATCTGTCTATGATCCTGAATTTACAGACCTTTTATCACCCGGAAATTCAATTTATGTAACAGGGGGAGTAAATGGTATTTTAATTTATAGAATATCCCAAGATGAGTTTGCCGCATATGACAGAACATGTACCTATAATGTTGAAGAGAATTGTAGAATTGTAGTTGACGACACCAAAAATTTTGCTATAGATTCAATGTGTTGCAGTTCAAAGTTTTTATTACTTGACGGCTCAGTTACAGACGGACCTGCAACATATCCCTTAAAGCGGTATCAAACATATTTTGACGGTACTAATCTACATGTCTACAATTAGGGCAAAAAAAATATAATAGATAACAATTAGTTCTATTGTTTTAATGCTTCGGCACCACTTACAATTTCCAGTATTTCATTTGTAATTGCACTTTGTCTCGCTTTATTGTAGTTGAGTTTAAGTTCCTTGAGCAACTCTCCTGCATTATCAGTAGCCAAATGCATTGCAGTCATTCGAGCACCGTGTTCAGAGGCATTAGAATCAAGTAATGCTTTATATATTTGAGTCTTTAAGCTTTTAGGAATTAAAACATTTACGATAAAATCTTTTGAAGGTTCAAAAATGTAATCTTTCTTTTGCATTGAACTTTCCTTTTCTTCCACATCATTATTTACTAAGACCGGAAGAAATTGCTCATGCCTCAATATTTGAACTGCTGTATTTTTAAATTGATTATACACCAAGTCAATTCTATCATATTCGCCATCAACAAACAAGCTCATTATTTTCAAGGCAAAAGATTCAACATTTGCAAAATTCAAATTGTCAAAAATCTTATTTGTCTCGTTAATAACATTAAAACCTTTATATTTTAACAATTCACCTGCTCTGCGTCCTGCTGTCCAAAAATCTACAGTACTGTTACTGTATTTATTATTTGCAACCTCAATTGCTTTTTTAACGACATTGGAATTAAATGCACCACATAGACCTTTGTTAGAAGCAATAGTTAAAATAAGAACTTTCTTAGCTTCGCGTTGCTGTCCATAAACATTATCAACAGAGTCATCAAGACTTTCGGTTAGTTGCACCAGTATCTCGTGTAGTTTTTCGGCATATGGACGCATCTGCAGAATTGCATTTTGAGCCTTTCGCAATTTTGCGGCAGAAACCATCTTCATTGCACTTGTAATCTGCCTGGTTGATGTAACCGAAGATATTCTTGTACGTATTTCCTTTAAATTTGCCATAAACTTTTAAAAATTACACGAAACTATTTTTTATACCCCGATGCTAAATCCTTGGCTACTTTTTGTAATGTTCCGGTAACCTCATCAGTCAATTTTCCTTGTCTTAAAGTGTCAAATACATCAGAATGTTTAGCCTCAAGATAATCAATAAACTTCTCTTCGAAATCATTAATTTCATTAACAGGGACATCAGCCAATAAACCTTTTGTACCACAGAAAATAATTGCAATTTGTTTTTCAACAGAAAGAGGTGAATATTGGCCTTGCTTTAGTATTTGAACATTACGTGCACCTTTATCCAAAACGGCTTTGGTAGCAGCATCCAGGTCTGAGCCAAATTTTGAGAATGCCTCTAACTCACGAAACTGAGCCTGGTCAAGTTTCAATGTTCCAGCCACTTTTTTCATAGCTTTTATCTGGGCATTTCCACCAACCCTCGAAACAGATATACCAACATTAATAGCAGGGCGAATTCCCGAGTTAAACAAGTTAGACTCCAAGAAAATTTGTCCATCAGTAATAGAAATTACATTTGTTGGAATATATGCAGAAACGTCACCGGCTTGTGTCTCAATAATTGGTAAAGCAGTTAATGAACCTCCTCCTTTTACAATACTTTTTATTGATGGGGGAATATCATTCATTGCTCTAGCAATATCATCGGCTTCGATAATCTTTGCAGCACGTTCGAGCAGTCTTGAGTGAAGATAAAATACATCACCAGGGTAGGCTTCACGTCCGGGTGGACGACGAAGAAGCAAAGATACTTCACGATATGAAGTAGCTTGTTTCGACAAATCATCATAAATAATTAAAGCATGTCTACCGGTGTCTCTAAAGTATTCACCAATAGCAGCTCCTGTGTATGGTGCATAAAACTGTAAAGCAGCAGGGTCAGATGCAGTAGCCGATACAATAATTGTATAATCCATTGCTCCATGCTTCTCAAGTGTTTTAGCGATATTAGCTACTGTAGAACCTTTTTGGCCTATAGCAACATATATACAATAAACAGGTTCGCCTTTTTCAAAAAACTCCTTTTGATTAATTATAGTATCAATTGCAATAGCAGTTTTTCCTGTTTGACGGTCGCCAATAATAAGCTCACGCTGGCCTCTACCGATAGGTATCATTGAGTCGATAGCCTTAATTCCGGTTTGTAATGGTTGGTCAACAGGTTGACGATAAATTACTCCAGGTGCTTTTCTCTCAAGAGGCATTAGATATTTTTCGCCATCGATTACACCCTTACCGTCGATAGGTTCACCAAGAGTATCAATAACACGACCCAACATACCCTCACTAACCTCAATTGAAGCAATTTTATTAGTTCTTTTTACGGTATCGCCTTCTTTTATTTCATTGGATGAACCTAACAGAACAACTCCAACATTGTCTTCTTCAAGGTTTAATACGATTCCTTTTACTCCATTCTCAAATTCAACAAGTTCGTTTGCCTGAACATTTAAAAGACCATATACTCTGGCAATACCATCACCAACCTGCAAAACAGAACCAACTTCTTCCAATTCTGTTGAGGTTTTTATTCCTTGTATTTGTTGTTTCAGTATTTCAGAAACTTCAGCCGGTTTTACAAAAGCCATAATTCGGTTTATTTATTTTTTATTTTATCAAATTACTTTTCAAAATTGGTATTCATCAACTGCTGCTTAACTTTTTTAAGTTTTGAATTTATGCTAGCATCAAATTGTTTATCACCAACTCTTAATATATATCCTCCAAGTATTTTTTTATCAACAATTGAAGATAATTCAACATTTGTTTTAAAATAGTCATCAGCTATTTCCTTCACATTAGCCAATATTGATTGGTCAACATCAGCAGCAGTAATAAAACTTGCAGATTCAATTCCATTATTTTTTCTTACCAAATCAAGAAAATTTCGACAAATATCAGTTATAAAAATCTCTCGTTTATTCTTAGTAACTAAATCAATAAAGTTTAATGTAATTTGATTTACACTTCCCTTTAGAGCTAATACAAAAGCCTCTCTTTTATTGCTTGTTTCAACAACAGGACTTTCAACTAAGAACCTAAATTCCTCTACGGTTTCACTAACAAGCTTAATATAATCAATATCATTTTTGATTTCATCAATCAAGTCTTTCTCTGTAGCAAGCAGGAAAAGAGCCTTAGCATATCTAACTGAAATTTTACTTTGATTCATATTTATTCTTTACTTTCAAAAATAATTATTGAATAGCTTACTAATACTAATTAGGATTAATTTCCTTTAGTAATTTTTTAATGTATTGTTGTTGAGAATCTTTATTCTCAAGTTCTTTCATGAGTATTTTTTCGGCAATGTCAATTGAAAGTTGAGTTACCTGACTTTTAATTTCGTTAACAGCCAATGATTTTTCACTTTCAATTTCTTTTCTTGCCAACAGAACAATCTTATTCGCCTCAACAGAAGCATCATCTTTAGCTTCCTTTATAATAACCTCTTTTACTTCTTTAGCTTCTTTTATCAATCTGTCTCTTTCAATTTTTGCCTCAATAATTATTTTCTCATTTCCGGCTTGCAGCTCTTCCATTTCAACCTTTGCTCTCTTTGCAGATTCCAAAGCATTTTCAATTGACATTTCTCTGTCTTTAAGAGATTTAAGAATTGGTTTCCATGCAAATTTTGCCAGAATAAAAATAACTATCCCAAATGACAGAACCATCCAAAACAACAATCCATAATCCGGTGTTACTAAACCCATAATATAATAGTTTTAATAAAATAATTTTAATAAAATCAGCTCACGGATAAGCCAATCGCTTAAACCGTGAGCTTTTTCCTTTTTGTTAATTACATAAATAAGATTAACAAACATACTACAATTGCAAAGAAGGCAACTCCTTCAACAAGAGCAGCAGCAATAATCATATTTGAACGGATATCGCCTACAGCTTCAGGTTGACGGGCAATAGCCTCAACAGCTTTACCTCCAATCTGACCAATACCGATTCCTGCTCCAATAGCAGCTAATCCAGCCCCGATTCCTGCACCCATTTTTGCAACAGCTACATTTGCAGCAACTAACAAAATACTTGATAATGAAAACATAATATATATATTTAGTTAAAAAAATGTTTTAATGATGTTCTTCCATTGCCATTCCGAAATACAATGCTGACAATAAAACAAAGACATAAGCCTGAATGAAAGCAACAAGAATCTCTAAAAACGACATAAATACTGTAAAACTTATAGATAAAATCGAAATACCATAGCCAGCAGCTATATGCATTTGTCCAAAAATAAAAATCAGACTAAAAAATCCGAGAGCAATGATATGCCCCGCTGCAATGTTAGCAAACAATCGAACCATCAATACAAAAGGCTTTGTAAATAATCCTATAATCTCAACTATCGGCATTAAAGGAATTGGCAGTTTTAACCAAAACGGAACAGGTGGATTTACCATATGAGCCCAATACATTTTATTTCCACTGAAAGAGGTAATAACAAATGTAAAAAGAGCTAATACAAGAGTAACTGCAATGTTACCTGTTATATTTGCTCCTCCCGGAAATATTGGAATCAAGCCTAATAAATTATTGAAAAATATAAAAAAGAACAGACTTAATAAAAATGGTGTGTATCTTTCATATTTATCTTCACCGATAGAGGCTTTGGCAACATCGTCACGAATAAATAAAATCAATGGTTCTAATAACGATTGTAATCCTTTGGGAGCTTTACCTTCACGCTTCTTATACGAATTAGCTATTGAGATAAATATCCAAAGAATCAGTGTTAAACTAAACAGTAGTGCAAATACATTTTTGGTAATTGAAAAATCTAAAGGAAAAACCTGTGATCCGTCTTCTAAGGTTTCAATTATTTTTCCTCTATTTTCACCCTCGGTAAGCAAAGTAAAACCTTTATATGATTCATGTCCGTGATGAAATTTACTTGAAAGAAATATATCTAAGCCTTTTTCTTTGCTTATTAAAATGACAGGTAAGGGAATGCTAATGTGATCATGACCAATGGTAACTATGTGCCATTCATAAGAATCCCCAATATGGTCAAAAATAAATTTTCCCGCATCAAATTTTGAATTCGTCTCATTGTGCTCTTCGTGTGAAACTTCAGTTGCATGTTCGTCCTGTGCCAACAAGCTGCCCTGCATAACATACAAGTTCATTATCACTAAAGCCAACAATGTGTAAAAAGCTGTTTTTGAAAACCTAATCATCTAATTCATTATTTATTATGATTTTTCAATTCTGCAAAAATAATCAAATAAAGCAAAATGCCACATCTTTTTTTTATTTCTGCTTAATTGATGTAAACATGGCAATTCTTTTTCAATCCGGTTGGTTTATTATCTAAATAAAATGGGTAATAAATTAATCAAAAAGAAGCATTTAAAATGAATGAATATAAATATAAAAAGTGTCAGAATAAAAACTAAATATTTAAATTTTATTCAAAGAATTAATTTTATGGAAACCAATCAGCCTCTCAAATCGTGAAGAATTTTCTTTTAAATACACATAAATGAAATAGTTGTTCTCCGTTTGATAATGATTGCCCTCCAAATAGCCAATATCTGCTTTTTGCTCTCCATCCTTCAAATAAGCATATATGTAATTATAGTATCCCTGCTTTAAAAGTAAAGTGCAATTATATGACTTTGTTTCAAAATCATATTTCATTTTATTATCAGGATTAAAAGCCCAATCGGATAATTCAC
The DNA here is from genome assembly GCA_024762835.1 of Bacteroidota bacterium. GTDB lineage: Bacteria > Bacteroidota > Bacteroidia > Bacteroidales > M50B96 > JANTGP01. The sequence continues at coordinate 1,238 of JANTGP010000160.1, read as the reverse complement.
CATATACATATATGTTACCGTCAACTATAGGGACATCATATGAAAGTGAGAAGTGGACAAAAACATAATCAGCTTCAATATCCAGATCTCTGCCATTTGCTATGTCAATTGAATAATCACCGTCTAGGTCTTCATCATAAAAATAAACCTTAAATCTTCGCTGTTGCGATTCGTTTAGATAGAAATGGTAATAAGGTTTTATAAATTCTATTTTTTCTATTCCGTGGGATTCAAATTTAATGTCCTTTGTATTGAAATATCTGAACTCATTTACACCGGGGAATATATTCTCCTGTTGATTATTATATACCAGTTTACCATCATTAATATATATTGGTTTCAAATTATCCAGTCTATTATCCCATCTGCCATTTTGAGTGATAATTACTTTTAAGTCTTTATAAGGATTATTAATTGCTATGCTTGATTCGAGTGTAAATACGGCCTCCTGATGACTGTCCATCTTATCAATAAGAGATGCCCTTTTAATTTTAGCATCAATATTCACCCTGTCTTCAACAATATAAAATCTGCGTGATAGTACAAGTTTATCTTCATCGTAATCTTCAAATACCTGAATAAGATAATTCCCTGACAGTTTTAGTTGTACATCTTGATTTGGCAATAAAAGACTGTAATGAACATAATTAAAATAAGTGTTGAAAGAAAAATCATAATCCCTTATCTGATTTATCTCAAAACCATCCATATAATCAGAATATGACAATTCGGACGATTCCCAATTTGACGAACAATGAATAATTTTATAATAATAATCCTTTGTCTCGGAACTTAAATCATCGAAATCAAGAACCAGATGCTCCTTGGAATTAAGATTTATAACAGGCTCTTCCAATAGCTTAAATTCAGGATACATTCTAACAGTTTTTATCAAATCGTTATATTCATGGTTCTCAAAACGCAAATGCATGTCGTCATAATAATCAGGTAAACTGTCGTTTGAAAACACAATAGAAGAAAATGCAATATTAACCATGGTTAATAATAGCAATAATAGTAAATTATATTTTGCAACTTTTCTCATATGTTAAATTAGTTACTTGTACGATCGCAAAAAACACATTACATATTTAATATCCAAATATGATATGATATGATATTATAAAATAAAACTAATAATAATAAATATTTATATATGTTATATAGCATTATTGTTTTTCATATATCGCTATTATTGTGACTATTAAGACCGATTCCGGTTCAAACTTTACACAATT
>JANTGP010000159.1 GCA_024762835.1 Bacteroidota bacterium | reverse complement strand
AATTAGTTTGCCGCTTGATAATACTTTTTCGTCTGATAATACAGAATACAAATATACACCATTTTTTATATTTCGTGTATCCCAGAAAATTTGACAATGACAATACACGTAATGATACCTTCAAGGTTTTAATAAGCTTTAAGGTATTTAAGGTATATAAATTACAACTCCCGCACCACCACAAACTTCTCTCTACTTATAAAATCATTTCCTTTTACCTCGCAAAAATAAATACCGGGTGCAAAATCTTTTGTCGAAATACTTATGGTTTTATTAGGATAATTTGCCGGCAAACTTTTTATTAATGTTCCATTTATATTGTAAATTGAAATGCTTACTTTTTCTTTTATTGATTTATCTACGCTTATGTTAATAATATCACTTGCAGGATTTGGGTAAATTTTTATTTGGTTATGATTATCAAATTCCTTAATTGAAATTAATTGTTGAATATCAAGTTTTATATATGATATCGTATCAGCAATCATAAAAATACTATCATTATTACTTGAAATATATTTTTCTTCAACTAAATTACAATATTTATCTAATAATGTATAGAAAGGAAAATAAGAATATGAATTAACTGAATACATATAGTCAATAAAAGTACATGAGATTATTATTGGGGGATATAAACTATTCAGTTGGAATTCGAATAAGGCATCCATTGTCCCGTTCATATGCTGCGGTATTTGCCCATGTATATCAATTTTTGAGTCAATATTTTCAGGATAATACACTGGTTCATTAACATGATTATATAAACAATTATGATTTATACTGTCTCTTTGTATTACTCTTAAATCAAGGTCATTTAGTTCTTGTCCATAAATATTATTTTCACCAAAAATAGTGTCTATCCCAATAGTTGCATTTTCGTTAAAACCTACAACAATTGTATCTCTGTTGCCAATTGCATCTTCGGCAAAAATATATACCGAAAATTGTTGTGAATACAATAAAAATGGGACAAATAATGTAATTGTAAATGTTATTATATTTTTCATAATTGAAAGTTTATAGGTTAATACTGTATTTGTTTTTAGTTTATAATAGTTTTATCTATTTGGTATTCAGCCTAGAATACATTATCGCACCACCACAAACTTCTCTCTACTTATAAAATCATTTCCTTTTACTTCGCAAAAATAAATACCTGGTGCAAAATCTTTTGTCGAAATACTTATGGTTTTATTAGGATAATTTGTCGGCAAACTTTTTATTAATGTTCCATTTATATTGTAAACTGAAATGCTTACTTTTTCTTTTACAGATTTATCTATGCTTACATTAATAATATCTGTTGCAGGGTTTGGGTAAAGCTTAAAGTAATTTTGTTTTTTATATCCAACTTCCTCAATAATAGTATAATCTTCTTTTATTCGGATAATTGGGTTTACAAATTGCCCATTATAACTATTAAAAGAGCCAAATAAATAATAAGTATTGTTTGCACCTTGTTTTACATTAGTATGTATATAATAATCTGGTATATTACCTGGATATGCCGGGTTAAAATCAATGCCACCGTTATTAAATGCTGTTGTATCAATAAAACCGTTTAGATCTACTTTTACTATATTGTTGCGTTCGTACCCTTGATAATAATTAAATCTTCCGGAAAAAATATATGATTCTTCATCATGAGTTGGACATACAAAGTAAACAAAATTATATATTGGTGTTGTATTGAAGTTATTAAAAGTAGTATCTAGTTCGCCATTAGGTAGTAATCTGACAATACTAAGAGAATCATATTCGGAGGAGTTGCTTAAATCAATATTTCCTGTAAGTATTATTTTACCATTAGGCTCAATATACGATATATAACTAATACCATACTCTATACAAGTGTTAAATGTTGTATCTAATTCGCCATTATTAAATATTCTACATATCCATTTTATATTTGTAGAATCGTACTGTGTAAATTTACCGTAAACCAATAATCTTTCATCATCATATTTAACAACTCCATAAATAACATCATTAGTAAAAAATTGAAATAATTGATCAATATTTCCATCGGGTAAAATGTGAATTACTTGGTTGTTAGAATAACCTAATGTATCAAATGGATCGCAAAAATTTGCACCAGTAATTAAACTACTATCATCTAATACGGCAAAATCACGTGAGAAATGACAAATATCAATAGAATACAAATTTTCATACCAACCCGTAGTATCATGTGTGCCATCAATATTACATCTACCAAAACCATCAAATGCCCAATAAGAGTACAGGTATTCATTAACTTTTGTAATAGTATATAAATTATCTGCACTATGATATATATCGTAACTATAATCAACAATACCGGTCGAGTCAAATTTTATGCAATATCCTATTTGTAAAATGTCATCATTGAATCTACCTGCAATTAAAAAATCACCATTGTCAATGCTTACCATAGAAGTTATAGAAGTATTAAAGCTATATTCATCAAAGAAATTAAATTCTACATTAAAAGTTGTATCTAAAATATAGTTCTGTGCATTTAACTGTATGGTTAATAGGTAAATTGAAAGAATGATTAATAATTTTTTCATAGAAATATATTTAAAAGAGAAGGTCATAAAAATATGACCTTCTCAAAATTAATAATTTTTATTCAATAATAAGTTTTCCGCTTGCTAAAATTTTGTTTTGGTCTTTAATATTGTAAATATATGTACCGGAATTTACATTTTTCAATTTCCAAACATATTTATCATTAGCATGATGTATTTGCTTTTTTAATACAATATTTCCTTTTACATCGGTAATTATTAAATAAGGATTAGTAGTTGGTATTTCAATTTTCCAATTGAAGTTTACATACGATGTGGCAGGATTAGGGTTTACATATACAACGGCATACTCATCTCTTTTGTTTTTAGAGAAAAATTGATTTGACTCAGTTGATTTATTAGGGTCTTCTACATTTTCCTTATGATTGTAGCAAATATTATAATATGTACATAATATATTTTGTGCCTTAGCACTTACAAAATCAAAAGTGCTATTTGCAATTATCTCCAAATTATCTTGTTCAGTTTGTGTAAGCTCATTAAAATCTCGCCCCGAACTTAATACTACACTAATAATGTTGTAATAATCAGTATATTTGTTATAAACATTTTGCTGCCAGTCATTAAGATTAAAATCAACCGGAATATCGTTTAATACATTATTGGCATTTGTGTAATCGCCTTCTATTAGATATAGGTCAATAATACTGTATCTGTCGTTTAAGTTATTTCGTTGCTCGTGCCAGTATCGTAAATCGTTATAAGAAAAATCGTTTTTGGCTTTTACATTAGCAATAAGTAGGTCGCATTTGCGATCTCTTATTCCGCCAAAATATGCCAGTCCGTTTTCCAATAGAGTTCTCGATGTTTCGGTATTCCAATTAGCTTGTATCATATCAATCATATACAATGGAAGTGGGTTTGGAATATCGTTTTTAATTATATCAATAAGTTCATCGCTACGTGTAGCATCTGGGTTAGCAAGGCATACTTCAAGCAATAAAGCATCGGGTAATATACCTGTATTAGCAGCTTCTATTAGTGCATCTTGCGTAACAAAAGGTGCAATTGTCATTAAATGATTACGTAACTCAACAGCTGCTTGCGACCATGAATTTTGTATCTCGGTAAGAAGAGCAGGTGTGCTACCTCCATCTATTTGTTGTAAGTATGAATAAAGCAGGTTATAATACTGGGTTTCGGCACTATTATAATCACTTATTACCTGACTCTCTCTTGGTTGATCAAGAGGCAGTCTGTCGCCATCAGATAAATGAGATGGACATGAGTTTGGATTAACCTCAAACCTTGCAACTTTTAAAGGTGTTACCTTATTTGGATAATCGCAATTTGTAATATCAATTATTCCACTATAATAATAAGCCAAAATAGGTTGTACTAGACTTTTAATATGGGCTTCGGGGGCTTGATTAGTTATTGAGAAACAATTTCCTGCCGAAATATCAAATTGTGTATTACCTTGAAAGTCTCTAATGCCATCAGAGGTCTGAGGAATAGGGCCTATATTTATATATATATCACTTTGTAATAGGTTATTAAAGTTGTTGCAGGTTAGTTGTAAGCCAATATATGAATTACCCATGTCACGGTTATAACCAATAGGATTTATACCGTAGTCTAAATCGTAAAAATCATTTAGATATATTTCGTTGTTGTTTTCTCCTGTACCCTCGGCAACAGCTCCAACAGTTTCGTATCCATTGGAATTTGCAAAGCCATAGAATATGTTTTCTTCTATTCTAAAACCTGTACTTGCATTATTAAGCAGTCCAATTGCTCGAGGTGGGTTATTAGTATTATCTACCATGTTGGAATTACCTACATTAAATTTGTTGCGTAATATCTCTGTGTGGTCATAACTATTTATCTGTACACCATAATAGTTGTTGTTAAACAAGCAAGTTTCAATACGAATTAGCTTGTCGGCTTTAGAGCCTTTAATATGTATTCCGTGAGAAAAACCATCAAAAGACGTTCTTGTCAAGTCGTTTTCGGGGCATGGTTGCCCTGGGGGTAAACTTATACCGCAACTACCAGCAACTAAAAAACCGGCATTATTAGAATTTATACCATAATTGCCTTCTTTGTTATATTCTTGTTCTACAGTGTTTTCAAAATGGCTCTTAACAATTGTAATGCCATCTACATTGTCAAAGTATATATGCTCTTTAAAAGGGTCAGAACTATTACCAAGATAATCGATATTTACGGAGAAATTGCAATTAGAAAACTCACTTTCATTTGCTTTCATATTACCATTAGATAAATAATTTTGGTAAGGTGTAAAAACAAATGATTGCTTGTTGTTTATAAACTCTGAGTCGTAACATCTAACAATACCACCATCTTTTGCTTGTACTCCAATAAGAGCATTTTCAATAATAGATTGGTTATATATCTTAACATATGGTTGCTCTGAGGAAGATGGTAAGCCTTGGATTGAATTATTTCCTTCCAAAATAACTCCGTCCCACAAAAAGTAGTAATCACAAACTATATAATTAGTAAGTTTTGTATTGTCCAGTTTTAAGTAGGCACCATTATCTGTTGCATCGCCAGCTTCCAAAGTTAATGAAGCTCCTTCTTTAAAATGAAAAACCATATTTTGCATTTCAATTGTAACACCTTTTGGTATTACAGCATCTTTTTCAATGTATACATGCCCATCAATACTACCAAACGGATTATTATTACAACCAGGCGACCAAACTTCTGTTGGATTAAATGTAGTTGGGAAATTGTCTACAAATAGCCTATTGTCTTGATTTATAAAGAATGTTGAATAGTCGTAATTATCTACTTGGTCTGGAAAAATGAAAGTACCACTATTATCTCCTCCCATTGTACCTACAACATCAATATTTGTAACTGTAAGCATTGTATTACTAATTGTATTTGATGATGTGATTACAGGTGTTTCAGGGTTAGAAATATAAGCTAATTTACCGGGTGCTTCTTCATAACTATTTGGATCAGGATCTGTTCCTATAAAATCAGCTAAGTAAATATTTCCATCTTTACCCATTTCCATATGGGACCAAAAAAACTTCTCATTATTAGGTGCATCTAGATAATAAAAATCATCATTTGTAATGTCATACATTTTTATACCATTAACCTCTTGTTGTGTTAGATATAGGTAATTGCAATCAGAAGTTAGCTCAAGACCTTTAAAATGATCTTGATTACCATTTGATAAGTCATCATAAGCATATTTAATAAAAGGAAATGAATTATATGTTGTTACCAAAATATTTGAATTATCACCCATATGGATATTTCCAGGTATAGCATTAAAATCTGTAGGTATTCCAATAAGTCTAATCCAATTTTGCTGTACAGGTAAGCATGTTAAATAATAATCTTGTCCAGGATGCTTAATAACTTCAAGCTCAGAGTATGTAGGAATAAAATTATATTGCCACCCAAGAATACTATTTGGATCAACGGTATTATCAACAGATATTTTTGCATTTTGATATACAAAAGAATTCGGATTTCCACCGATTGGGAGAATCATTAATAAGTCACTAATTTGATAAAATAATAGGTAATTATTATAATTTGGTCTGTAATCAGTAATTGCTAAATTATTTAAATGGTGCTTTTCTGATAATGGTGTTGGTTGTCCAAATAAATCCCAACTATCCATAATAAGATATGGAGTACTCATGGTAATGTTATCTTTGTCGAAATAAGTAATGACTTTGCAGTATAAAAAATCTCTTGCAGGATTCGTCCCACCCACAGTTTGATTGCAATAATTATAGTCATGACTAGCATTTGATAAAGTATAAAACACATAAAAACTATTGTCACAACTGCTCGGTACAGGCACAATTATAACTTCTGTTCTTAATATATATTCAGAATAAAAACGAGTAATTTCATTATAACCATACCCACTAAAATCATGTAATAAATATGGCAGTCCGGTGTTTGGATTTTCAAAACCACGTCCTTCATTATTGTAAATATTATTATCAACAATAAAAAAAAGCAGATTACCTCTTTCATCATGTATTGTTTGTTGGCAGTATTTAGGGTATTGTCCAATGTAATTATCATCAAGTAATTCAACATTATTACTAAAGTTGTTACATAAATCTGATTCATCAAGTGGATCATAAGAGCCTTGCAGTAAGGTGGATTTTGGTAATTCGTAATAAGTGGCATCAGGGCAGTCCTGAAAATCCATTGCATAGCCATTAGGTAATGGCATTAATTTAGATTGTCCAATGGTCTCAAAAACAAAAACATTAGCAATTATTATTATTATTATAAGAAATGATTTTTTCATTTTGATAAGTTTAGTTTAAAATTACGATAAATTGTTTGTTAAATCTTTTGTTTATTATATATATTTAGCTATACCACACAAACTTATTCTTCCCTATTTCAAAAATATGTTTGTTAGAATAGATATATGTATAGTTGTAACATAATGATTTAAAGCAATATTTGTTAGCTATCGTAACATAAAGGTAATAAACAACAACCCTATAGCTATTATATGTAACTCTATAAAGAATTTCTGTAAAAGCTGAAATGGATAGTGAAAAACAATAATATAGTTTTTCGGAGAAAAATATTTTTAAACTATGCAGTACACTGAGCCTGTCGAACCAGATAGAAAACGGGTGCTCTCTCTCTCTCTCTCTCTCTCTCTACAACAACAGGCAATACAGCTGATTGAAGCAGTATTATTAAGCTTAATATGAGAAAGAGAAATA
>JANTGP010000158.1 GCA_024762835.1 Bacteroidota bacterium | reverse complement strand
CCTGAAGATAAAGACAAAGAAGAAGACGAAAAGAAATAAGCAGATTGAATTATCTGAGCTGATTCAAATTACCTGAAAATATTTTACAAATAAAGAGCGGCGTTGATAAAAAAATCAACGCCGCTCTTTTATATGCTTTAATGTAAAACTACATTGGTAAGCTTATTCATTAATTCTCATTTTATAGAATGAACGATAAACAAAGTACAAAGCAGTAAGAAAGAATACTATACCAATATAAGGTGCAATATCTCTGAAGCTTTCAGAAATTGCTATTTCCATAGCCAATAAACCGAATAATGTTGTAAACTTAATTACCGGATTTAATGCAACTGAAGATGTATCTTTATATGGGTCACCAACTGTATCTCCTACAACTGAGGCATCATGTAAGGCAGTTCCCTTTTCCTGCATGTCAACCTCGATAACTTTCTTTGCATTATCCCATGAACCACCGGCATTAGCCATAAATATTGCTTGATATAAACCAAAAAATGCAATTGATAATAAATATCCGATAAATAATGAAACAGGTAATGAATGAGAAATTATTTCTGCATCATTCATTCCGCTAACTAAACCAACAGGTGCAGATATAAATGCAAAAGCTAAAGCAAATGAGAATAAAGCAATAAAAATGTTCCACATTCCTTTTTGAGCATAAACAGTACAAATCTGAACTACCTCTTTTGATTTACTGATATCAGCTTTCTTCTTGGCATTAGGGTCGAGATTAATATTACCTTTAATATACTCGGTTGCACGTGCAGCACCTGTTGTTACGGCTTGAATAGAAGCGCCTGTAAACCAATATACAACAGCACCACCAAGAAGGAATCCTAATACAGTATATGGATTAAGTAGATTTAAAATACTCTCCGGACTAATTCCTAATGTATGTTCAATAACAAGAATTAATGAGAAAATCATTGTTGTAGCACCAACTACAGCTGTTCCAATAAGAACAGGTTTTGCTGTTGCTTTAAATGTATTTCCTGCACCATCATTAGCCTCAAGGAAATATTTTGCTTTTTCAAAATCAGGTTTAAACCCAAATTCTTTTTCAATCTCAGGAGTAACTTCTTTTTGGTTTTCTTCAATTAGCGATAGCTCATATATTGATTGTGCATTGTCGGTAACCGGCCCATAACTGTCAACAGCAATAGTAACCGGCCCCATACCTAAAAATCCAAAAGCAACTAATCCAAATGCAAATATAGAAGGATAAATCATAAACTGGTCTAATCCGAAGGTACTTGCATAATAACCAATAAACATTAATACGAAGAAAACGATACCTTGCCAGAAAGCACTAAAGTTACCGGCAACTAATCCTGAAAGTATATTTAGCGATGCACCACCTTTCTTCGATGCTTCAACCACTTCGTTTACGTGAGTAGATTTAGGGCTTGTAAATAATTTGGTGAACTCAGGAATTAAGGCAGCACCAAGTGTACCTGAACTAATAATAATTGAAAGTGTCAACCATAAATTATTTGGCATATCGCCAATCATAAAGTAACTGGCTACAAAAGTTACAATTATAGATAAGATTGAAGTAATCCAAACAAGTGAGGTTAATGGTTTCTCAAAGTCAAGATCCGTAGCATTCCCATATTTCATTTTTGTTAATATACCATTAATCCAGAATGAAATTATTGATGTAACAACCATTAAAATTCTCATTACAAAAATCCATGTTAAAAGCTCAACTTGATTTGCTTCGAAGGCAGTTCCTTTAGTTACAGCCAATACGATAAATGAAATAAGAGCAACACCGGTTACACCGTAAGTTTCAAAACCATCAGCAGTTGGTCCTACGCTATCACCTGCATTGTCTCCAACACAATCAGCAATAGTACCGGGGTTTCGTGGGTCGTCTTCACCAATCTTAAAAATTACTTTCATTAAGTCAGACCCAATATCAGCAATTTTAGTAAATATACCACCGGCAATTCTTAAAGCAGATGCTCCAAGCGATTCGCCAATAGCAAAACCAATAAAGCTGGCGCCTGCATATTCTCCCGGAACAAACATAAGGATAATCAACATCATGGTAAGTTCTAAAGAAATTAAAACAACACCGATGCTCATTCCTGCATCTAAAGGAATATTTAAAAGTTTTATAGGTTTCTTTTCCAATGAGGCAAATGCCATTCTTGAGTTTGCATATGTATTCATTCTAATACCAAACCATGCAACTGAATATGAACCAAGAATACCTATAACTGTCCATCCTAATATCATTAAAACACCAGCTGCACCAAAGCTTGCTTCCGATAGCCATCCAAAATAAAATGCAACAGCTGCTCCAATAAAAACAAAAAGAATAGCTAAAAATTTCCCTTGTTGAACAAGGTAAGTTTTTGCTGTTTGAAAGATTACATTTGCAACTTCAAGCATTGATGAATGTGCTTTGATCTTTTTTACTTTTGAAAATTGGTAAAATCCAAATAGAAATCCTGCAAGAGTTATCAAAAAACCCCAATATAAAATTGTTTCGGATCTAACACCATCAGGAATAACAAGGTCTGCTTCGCTTGCGAAACTTAGCATTGGTAGAGCTAAGATAAAAAGTAGACTTAATAATAATTGCTTTTTCATAGTAATTAATTTAGTTTAATTTTGGTTTGCAAAAGTATAATAGAAAATAGAAAATTCAATATAGTTATTGATTTTTCTTTAATTTAGACTGAACTCAATATAAGATAGCATGTTATATGGGTTTAAAAACGTCCAAACTCTTTTGCAGTAAAGCTTTTAACTTTTACTGTAAAAACCTTGATATTTAGAATAGAAGGACGATTATAGGTGAATTCTCTATCGGTGTAATTTTTCATCAGATTATTCATAGCCTCAATTTTACTGTCGTAGTCTTCAATAAACTCAACTTTTCCGTAGGCAAATACACTTTTATAGCTCATGCTGTAGCTACAAGCAACATTTGGATTTTGAGCATATAACTCATGATTTGTACTAAAAGAAACAGCTACTTGTGGATTTTTTTTTAGTATCTCAATTTTCTTTCCCGACTTATCGGAATGAAAATATATGCAGCCATCGTTATATCCAAAATTCATCGGCACAACATAAGGCATATTATTCTCGTCAATCATTGCCAGATTACAAACATCACAACTGTTTATTATTTCATCTATCTTTTTTTGATCAATTATTATTCTCGCTTGCATGTAATTATAAGTTAAATAGTTATCTCTTTAAGTTATAGTTCTAAACCCCAGTTTTTTTGACAAATCAGTATCTATCTTCTTTAAGTTCTGATATATTGTAAGAGCATTAACCAATTCTTCGTCGGTGAGAGCCAGCTTAATTTTTTCTTCTGTTTCTTTAAGTAGTTGTTCAACCCTGTGTTTTTTAAAAGCCATTATTGTTTCAGGGACCAACTCAAATAATTTAGCTTGTTCATCTTCAACAAAATTTTCTTTTGATACCCATATCTCACTTAAATTGTAATTTGAACTAAGCACGCTGGCAACAAGAGAGTTAATGTCTTTGTCAGGATAGTTAACTAAACTCTTTTGCTCATAAATGCCTGTTGTTTCTATCTGATTTGATATTATTTCAAAAACTCTTTTGTTTGTTAAGTCTTCAAAAATATAAGTTTCTTTTTCTTTCGATATCTCATCATAGATGTAGTTTGCAATGCAAACCTTAATACTATCTGAATCTTCGGTATGAACTTCGAGTTCAGTTTCACCATATTTTACAATAAGCCTAATTAGTTCTTTCTCAACAAAATGTTTGTTTAGTTGAATCTGATTGCTTTGGCTCTTTTGTTTTAATGGTGCAATCACATCTTGTGGTGACTGATAATGTTTTTGTAGTTTCTTTTCGGCCTTACGTCGTAATATTTTTGTAAGTTCTGAGTATAGCATGTCTTCTTTTAAGTCCATACTGATACTACATTCTTTAATAAATACTGAACGTTTAATTTTATCAGGAATCTGAGCTATTGAATTAACAATCTCTCTGATCATTAAAGATTTTTTAACAGGGTCGTTTTTGGCATCTTTTTTTAGAATCCGTGTTTTAAAGGCTATAAAATCTTCCTCATTATTGTCAATAAATTCTAGAAGTTGACTTGAGCTCTTCTTTTTAGAAAATGAGTCAGGGTCTTCACCTTCAGGGAATAATAGTATCTTTACGTTTAATCCTTCGGCAAGTATCAAATCAATTCCCCGCATTGATGCCTTTATGCCGGCTTCGTCACCATCGTATAAGATTGTTATATTCGGGGTAAAGCGTTTAATTAACCTTATTTGCTCTACAGTGAGTGATGTACCTGACGAGGCAACTACATTGCTTATGCCGGCTTGATGAAACGAAATGACATCAGTATATCCTTCAACCAGAAAACACTTATCTTCTTTAATGATATCGCGTTTTGCCTGAAAAATACCATATAAAACTTTACTTTTGTGATAAATCTCCGACTCGGGTGAATTCAGATATTTTGAGATCTTTTTATCATTCGACAATGTGCGTCCGCCAAAAGCAATTACCCGCCCTGCAATATTATGAATTGGAAACATTACTCTCCCGTAAAAGCGGTCAATTTGCCAATCTTCTTTTTTAATTGTTAAGCCCGATGCAGTTAAGAATTCAATTTTAAAAGCTTTTTTTAGTGCTTCTTTTGTTAAAGCATCTTTTTGCATGGGCGAATATCCAAGTTGAAATTTTTCTATTATGTCATCGCGAAAAGCTCTTTCTTTAAAATAACTTAAGCCAACTGTTTGCCCTTCTTTGCTATTGTGTAACTGCTCTTTAAAATACTTTGCTGCAAATTCTGTAACAATAAGTAAGCTCTCCCTTTGGTTGCGTTTGTTTATTTCTTCTTCTGTCTCTTCTTTTTCTTCAATTTCGATATGATACTTACGGGCAAGATATTTCAAAGCTTCAACATAGCTCATATTTTCATGTTCCATAATAAAGCTAACTGAATTGCCGCCTTTTCCGCATCCAAAACATTTGTATATCCCCTTTGCAGGGGAAACAGTAAACGAAGGCGTTTTTTCGTTATGAAAAGGACAAAGACCTAGATAATTTACTCCACGTTTTTTTAAAGGAACAAATTCCTCAACCACCTGAACAATTTCAGCAGCATCAAATATCTTGTCTATAGTTGATTGGTCTATCACTTTTATACTTTTACTTTTTTTGTCTTATTCGATGCTAAAATAACAAAAATAAATATGACATCGTTCATGAATTTTAATTGAATTCTATGAAAATTTTAAAAGCTTTGATTAGACGATGCTTAATAGGTCAATTATTTTTATTGGATAATGATTTGAAGTAAATTTGTACAAATTTATAAACTATGAAAAAACTTGTTGTATTAAGTGGAGCCGGAATAAGTGCCGAAAGTGGGATAAAAACTTTTCGCGAGATGGGCGGTTTATGGGAAACCTATGATGTGATGGAGGTTGCAAGTCCCCAGGCATGGGAGAGAGACCCTGAGTTGGTATTGGATTTTTATAACAGTCGCAGGAAACAATTATTGGAATGTGAGCCAAATAAAGGTCATCTTGGTATAGCTGAGCTTGAGAAGTATTTTAATGTGGAGATAGTTACACAAAATGTAGATGACCTTCACGAAAGAGCCGGAAGCACAAAAGTCTTACATTTACATGGCGAGCTTAAGAAAGTACGCAGCACGTATGATCCCGGGCTGGTATATGAGTTGGATGGATGGGAGCTTAAGTTAGGCGATAAGTGTGAGCTGGGATATCAACTGCGTCCGCATATTGTTTGGTTTGGCGAAGATGTTCCTAAAATTCAGGATGCTATAAGAATTTTTGAAGATGCAGATATTTGTGCTGTTATTGGAACTTCTTTAAATGTTTATCCGGCAGCCCGTTTATTAGCCTATCTGCCAAAAGGAACGCCGGTTTATTTAATCGACCCGAATGAAACAATGATCAGACAAACTGATAATGTTGTTTTTATTAATGAGAAAGCAGGCACAGGTGTAGCGAAGATGAAAGATCTTTTATTGGGAAAGGAGAACTAAAACAGGGGCTGCCGAAAAGTTTATAATAGTGCTATGCTATAAAAAAGGCTCCTGATTAAGGAGCCTCTTTTTATATATTGTTTGATTCTTATTTGTTTATAACAAACTTTCCTTGTTTCAGTACTTTGTCTTCAGAAATAAATGAATAAAAATACACACCATTACTCAAATTGCTTATATCAACATTTGCTGTAGTATTTGAGCGGGTAACGGTAATATCATTAATTTCGCTACCAAGTATATTATAAACTTTAAAGTCAGGGTTTACAGTATTTATATCATATGAGATATGTAACATATTTGTTGCAGGATTTGGATACACATCAGAGACATATAATTTGTTATTATCGGAAATATCACTAAGTTCAACTTCGAAATTAACAATTACCTGTACCGTGTCATTTGGTGTATCAGCATTAAAGAATGTATATGAAATTATTGAAGCTCCTTGTATCCCGTTAGGGAAAAAGTGGTATGAAAATCCGCCGGCACCACTTAGCGTTTCACCGGGTGCTATAGTAACTGTATTTGTTGACTGATATACATTAGAAGGGAAACATGCGTTTAAGCAAAAATAATTTGAAGTATTTTCCATTACATCAATTTCGGCTTTACGAACAACTATATTAATATCTGCTGCACCATTATTTGTAATTCCAAGCTCTTGGGTTATTTCAGTTGTTGAGTAATATCCAATTTCGGTAATTGTTTGCCCGGTGATTTCGTTACCGGCATGGTCTAAAATTAATATGCTCTGACCAAAAGATACAAGACTTAACAATGTAAGACTTATAAAAGCTAAAGTAATTTTTTTCATAATTGTAAAATTTAGGGTTAACATTTGGCAAATTTACAAATAATTTTTGAAAAACAGGAATTCAAAAAAGCAAGAATAGAGTTTCGGTGTCGCTTTTAAGCGATGCATAAACTTGGATTAATATAAGCTTCCAGAGAAGAATTTAAGCTTAGTATTTTTAACTTCAAATGTCCGGTAAACGGGCTGAAAGTCTGGATTAATTTAGCCCAAAGGCAAGGCCTTGGGTTTAAATATGCATAATACCATATACGTCCTGAAAGGACAACTTAATTAATCCGTCCATAAAAATTGCCATAACTCATATTTTAATCTGCCCTTTCAGGGCGATGTTTTATTAATGTTCATTTACCCAAGGCGTTGCCATAGGGTTGAATTAAGTTGCCACTGCGTGGCGTTTACTCTTTAGTGTCAGCAATAAGAG
>JANTGP010000157.1 GCA_024762835.1 Bacteroidota bacterium | reverse complement strand
CCAAAGTATTTTACACTTTGGCTTTTCTTTATTGCGTTTAATTAAAATATTTCAAAGATTAAATTATCTTATTTAATAACGGTAATTACTTTTGAAGCAGAATTGTTACCGGTACTAAGTTTAATAAAATAGCTGCCGGCTTTGTAATTACCGGCATCTATCTGTGAAGTGTGTACTCCTGCCTTTAATTTATTGTTTACAACAAGCTCAACGAGCTCACCGAGATAATTGTAAACTTCAAGTTTTACATACGCATTTTCGGGTATTGTATAGCAAATCGTGCTAAAATCTCTAAATGGGTTAGGTGTGTTTTGCATAAGTGAGAATTCAAGCTTATCAGATTGTATCGCGGCAATTTTGTCAATTATTGAGATAGCATCTTCAAAATAAATGTCTGAACCTGTTTGCCATGCTTCAACAGGAATATCACAAGTAGAGTTATTTGAATTATCCCACAACATCAGATGGAAAGTCTCGCCATTTTCAATACCTTCTGCTTTGGTACTTAAATTGTTAACTCCCCATATTGTAATACTCATTGCTTGATTAGTAAAAACTGAAGCACCTAATAAATCACCATTATTATTAAATACAGCAAGCTCATCACCTTGTTCAGGTAAAACCGGCCATGCCATTAATGGAATTCCAATTGTCATGTTTGAACCTGTATTTTTTATTTCAGTAAAATGAGATGTATTATAGATTGTTAAATTCTTAGCTGTTTGCCCGATTGTTCCGTTTGCCGGATAAGTATAGCTTACAGCATTATACATTCTTATTTGATAACCTTCGCCCGGATTCATATCGCCAATAGTGTTTATTGTCAATGCAGGCCAGTACACGGCACCAAAACTGTTTTTAACAATTATTATATCAGAAACAATACTGTTTAGAAGTGTCTCTATACTTGCAGATGATGTACGAAGATAACCAAGATAGCTCCATTCTACATGGATATTTAGACTTGTAAGCTCAGGAACAACCTCTGTACCTGTTACCACCAAAGTGTCAATAGCATTCATGTTGACTTTGTATGCTTGGCCAACAATATGATTTCCAATTTGATTGATTCCAAATGCAGGCCAGTATACATCTCCGTTTCCATTTTTAACCAAAAACATATTTGCAGATACCGAACTGAAAACATCTACAATGTCAGGATTATCGGGGTCAATATATGTTGATATTATTCTCCATCCAACCGGTAAAATAATTTCTTGAACATCTGGTGTTGCTTGATTAATTGTAATATTTACGTTGGCTGTTGAAGTCAATCCATATGTGTCAATTATTTCATAAACAAAATTATCTGCACCGGTATAATTTGCATTTGGGGTATAGGTAAAAGTACCGTCACCATTGTTTACTAATGTTCCGTTTGAAGTACCATTGCATGTTGTGCAAGTAATATTTGTACCTGAATAATCAATGTTTCCATCGGGGTCTGAGTCATTAGCTGTAACATCAAAAACAGTTGCAGAGGCATTCTCGAGGATAGTATATCCATCATCAACGGCAAGCGGAGGATTACCAATGCATGAGAATGTCTGACTGTTAAGAATTATATTTCCTTGTTGGGTTACTACTAATCCTACTGAATTACCTGTTACATGGTTTACTAAAGTTACAGTAGAGTTAAAGCCATAGCCATAAACCAACACTGTGCCACCAACGGTTATTTCTTGATTCAACAGGTCTAAATCATTTGTATAAGTGTATCGTACAGTATGAAAAGCAACTGCTGTATTTTGAGGTATAACTGTTGTACCATTGACTCCGGCTACACGGTATTGTCCATTTGTCCCATCGTCGGTATCTCCACCGTTGATTGATAAAAGTGCGTTGTCGTCATAATAGGTAAACTCGGGTGCCGAATATGTTGTCCAAACATTATAAGACCTTAATTCCCAGTTGGGTTCATCTATGGCTAGATAAAGATCGAAGCTCGCGATTTTTGCGCTGCAATCGGTTGGTAAACCACCGTTACCGCTTGTCTCATGAATTGAAAAAGTTATGTTTTGAGCCTGTAAACCTACTATTGCAAAAAGGCTTAATAATAAATAAGAAAGTATTGTTTTCATAATATTAATATTTAGTAAGACTTATATTTAAAAGAAGCAGTTTTATTTCTTTTATTTTCAAAATGTATATTCTATATTTATTTATAACAGAATCCCCGAAAATTAACCCCCCTTTTTATAACTATTTTATAACAGGGCATCTAATGTATTGATATATAATAGAATAAAATTGTTAATTATTTATATTGGAGGTTAAAGATTTTGATTTTATGAAAAAAATAATTCGGTTCTGATATGAGCCTGTACGACCGATAGGGAGTATTGCTTCATATTTATTGTTACCTTTTCG
Organism: Bacteroidota bacterium; assembly: GCA_024762835.1. Lineage (GTDB taxonomy): Bacteria > Bacteroidota > Bacteroidia > Bacteroidales > M50B96 > JANTGP01. The sequence goes on along the minus strand of JANTGP010000157.1, from coordinate 5,019 downwards.
ATTTTTTATTCATTTTTGATTGAAGAACAAGGAACACCGAATAACGATTTTAGACCTGCCCGTTCCGCAGGCGGGTTTATTTTGGATTGTTGATTTGTCATCGTTTTCATAATCTCAATTATCGAACCCAAAAAAATTATTAAGCGTTCTTATAAATCAAATTTATTCATTCTTCATTTTACTTCAGAAATCAAAAATCGTTAATCCTTGTTCGTTATTCATTTTTTTATTAGCAATTGTGTTTCATTTGCTGGTTGATAACATTAGTATATTTTCATATTCGATTTAAAATCATAACAGAAAAATCTTTTTTATAAGCTTTGCATATAGTTTCAATTAAAATTATAATTTAGCGGTCACGGTAATAGTCTGCACTTATTAAATAAAAAAGACATGAGTTTGAATAAAGAATTTTTAAAAGATATTCCGGGTGTTGATACCATGCTTTTACAGGAAGATATTATTAAATTAGTAGATAATAATAATATAGAACTGGTTAAGTATTGTATTCGTCAAAGTTTAAACGAGCTTAGAAATAGTGATATTGATAAGATTCCTTCGTTTAATACAATAACAAGCAGAGTTAAAAAAATATTAAAAAGTATAACAGAGAGAAGCCTTAAGCCTGTAATTAATGCTACCGGGATAATTTTGCATACTAATCTGGGACGTTCACCTTTTGGCGATAAAATAGCAAATGACACTATTGAAATTCTAAAAACATATAACAACCTTGAATTTGATCTTGACAAAGGAGAAAGAGGAAGTAGAAATACTCATGTTTCTGAGTTGTTGAAATATCTTACAAATGCCGAAGATGTTTTAATTGTTAATAATAATGCTGCTGCCATTATGCTAGTTTTGCGAACATTTGCAAAAAATAAAGAGGTGATTGTATCTCGTAGCGAGCTTATTGAAATAGGCGGTTCGTTTCGTTTACCTGATATTATGGCTGCATCGGATTGTAAAATGATTGAAGTTGGGACAACGAATAAAACAAGAGCAAATGATTATATCAGTAAGATAAATAATGAAACATCGCTTTTGTTTAAAACTCATAAGTCGAATTATTCAATAAAGGGATTTACCGAAGAGGTAGATTTAAAAGAGATGGTAGGAATTGGCAAGAGCTATGATATTCCAGTTGTATTTGATATTGGTTCCGGTTTGTTGTTAAAGCAAAAGTCAAATAATCTTAAAAACGAGCCTGATATAAAGACTGCTTTGAGTTCGGGAGTAGATATGATATGTTTTAGCGGCGATAAGTTGCTTGGAGGTCCTCAGGCAGGAATAATTGTCGGTAAACGAAAATATATTAAGCAACTTAAAGCAGAACAGATGACAAGAGCTTTGCGAGTTGGAAAAACTACACTTGCTTTTCTTGAGGCAGCTTGCAGAAGTTATCTTAACGAAGATAGCTTGTATAATGATAATGTGTTTTTTAAAACAATTTCAAAAACAAAAAGTGATATTAAAAATACTGCATTGCTATTACAAAATGAACTGAAGGGTAGAGGTGTTGAATCAGAGATGCTTAATAGTAAAGGTAAATACGGTGGTGGTACTTTGCCTGATGCAAGAATTGATAGCTTCTCTCTGCGAATTGTAAATGAATTTGCAAGCAAACGAAAAAAATCTGAGTTTTTTGTAAAAATGTATCATGCTCTTTTACAGGAAGAAAAACCACTTGTTGCTATTCTTAAAAAGGGAGAGTTGTATTTTGATGTCTTAACAATTTTCGATAATCAGATTGAGGAAGTTGCAGCTACAATTGTTAAGGTATTTAAAGAGGGTTTAAAAAATTAACAGGAAATAACAATCAATAATTATCTCTTATGAAACATCTGATTATTGGAACTGCCGGTCATGTAGATCATGGAAAAACAGCATTAATAAAAGCACTGACTCAGGTTGATTGCGATTCTCATAAAGAAGAGAAGGAAAGAGGAATAACGATTAATCTTGGCTTTACTCATTTCGATTTGCCAAATGGAAACTCTATTGGTGTTATTGATGTACCGGGGCATAAGGACTTTGTTGATACTATGGTTTCGGGTGCTTGCGGAATTGATATGGTTATGATGGTAATTGCTGCCGATAGTGGAATAATGCCACAAACTATTGAGCATTTGAATATAATTGATTCGTTGGATATTAAAATGGGGGTTGTGGTTATTACCCGTATTGATTTGGTTGATGATGATTTCGTAGATTTGGTTAAGCTAGAAATTATGGAAAGGTTTGAAGGTTCAGTCCTTGAGAAAGCTCCTATTATTCCTGTGTCTTCAGTTACAGGTCAAGGTATTGATGATTTGGTAAAGGAATTAGAGCGACTTAGTCTTGATGTAAAAAGCAAGTCGAGCAATGGCGATTTTCGTATGTTTATTGACAGATTGTTTAACATAAAGGGCTTTGGGATTGTGGTAACCGGCTCTGTTTTAAATGGAAAATTAAGCATAGGCGATGATGCTTATCTGTTACCCTCAAAATTGAAAAGTCTTAAAGTAAGAAGTATTGAACGTCATGGTACGCAAGTTGAATCCGTTGAAGCCGGAGATAGAGCAGCAATTAATATTTCAGGTTTGAAGCCAGGCGATTTTACAAAAGGGATGGTACTATCGGATGCTGATAAGGAAGCCGTTCAGATGATTGATGCAAAGATTAATCTTTTTGATGATAAAAGCAGCCTCAAACTCTGGTCGAATATTGTGTTCCATTTTGGGACATTTACCTCGCAGGCAAGAATACATTTATTGGATAAAGATAAGGTTACAGCCGGCGATTCTTCATTGGTTCAGATTCACCTCGAAAAACCTGTTGTACTTATTAATAAAGATAAATTTATTATGAGAAGTACCTCGGGCGACCGAACAATTGGCAGTGGTATTGTGATTGATGTTAAACCACTACACCACAGAAAACGCAGCCCAAAATTATTGACTGAATTAAATGAGCTGGTTAAAGCAAATCTTGGAAACGACAGCTTATATTTATTTGTGAAAATAGAACTCAAAAAATATAAAAAGCCTGTTTACATTACTGAGCTTGCTAAAGTCATGGGCAAAGAGGAGAATCTTATTTTAGACTCTTGTTGGAAAACTGATAAACAAGATATTGTTGTTTACCCGAATAATGGTAAAACTTTGTTGATTGATACCGGATTAGACACAGCTAATTTTAATTCCATTATTTCAATACTTACTGAGTGGCATAAGAAATATCCTATTCTATTAGAGGGATTGGAGACAAATTTGTTTCTGGGAAAATTAGGTTCTAAAAAGACTAAACCCGAACAAGAATATGTTAATTGTTTGTTGATGAGGATGAAGGACGAAGGGCAAATTAAATTTGTAAACGGGAAATGGATTCTTTCAAATCATAAAATAAATATTGATAAAAAGATTGAAGAGGAAATTGCATGGTTGAATGATGCTATTCTTGCCTATGGAATGCAAAAACCTATTAATACAGAGATTGAACAAAATGCCGGAGAAATTGGAATAAGTAAGGATAAACTCAAGATGTATTTAAAATATTTGGCAAATAAAAAAGATATTTATTTTGCAGGAAATGATTTTATACATGCTGATATTGTAAATACTTGCCGTAAACAGGTTTTAGGTGAGATGTTAAAAATCGGCCGTGGTTTAAATATGGGCGATATCAGAAAAGTAATAAACGGAACAAAAAAAATAGTCCATCCTTTAGTTAAAATCTTTGTAAACGAAGGTTTAATTACCGAGGATATTAATATTGTTTACATTACCGAAAAAGGTAAAACCACATTTCCTAAACTATAGGACGGTTTTAATAATTAACTCTGTTGAGCTCGCAAGCTCAGTTCCTTTCTTTCAAGAAACTGATGGATTGAATAAGATGTAAGTCTCTAAATTTCTTTTAGCTGCCTTAGTTATTGATGAAAATTCTCCTATAAAAAATAAATTCTCTGTTTAATGTGGATTAACATTAGGAATAGCATGCTGGTCTCGCACATATTTATTTAACCAGTCGATAATCATTTTGTCGGCTTCTGCTCTGTTTTCAGTAAGTTTGTTGTCTGCTCCTTCAAACATCACATACCTAACCGGAATTTTAGCTTTCATTAATTTTTCCAAAGCATGAATACTGTTGGTTGGATTAACATAAATATCCGCACTGCCGTGAAGAATTAATATTGGTGTTGTTTTCGGAAGTTCTTCATACCAGTATAACATCGAACGGTCTTTTAGTGGCGTTACTCTTTGCTCGGGATATTCCGGTATAAGTTTTTCAAAAATATCATAAGCCTCAAGATTTTCGGCAGCAAACAGAAAAACATTTGTAATAGCAGAGCTTACAATTGCAGCATCAATTTTGTCTGTATGTTTTAATGCCAGATATGTCATCATTCCACCTCTGTTCCAGCCATACATCCCAATTCTAGAAGTATCAGCTTTTGAAATATTTGCCAACAACGGAATAAGATTTATAACATCATCAATATCACTACCGCCGTACTCATCTTTTCCCTCGCTGTTTCCACCGCCTCTGTATTGGCTTGCAATTACAACATATCCTTGTCGTGCAAATTGATGAAGATGCTCGGCTACGAATATTTGGTTTAGCGTATTGGTATTTTCTTGACCTTCTCTGTTATAAATTAAACATGGGTATTTCCCTTTTTTTACCGGCTCTATTAAAAAACCTTTTATCTTATAACCATCACTCATGTATGTAATCTCACTCATTTCAGCTAAAGCAAACGAATCTGCATAACTGCTTCCCGGATTATTTGAGTTTAATTGTTCAATCAAACTTTTATCTACCTCAAATTTTTTCTTATTTTTAAGTTTAATCGTCTGGGCAAAAGAATTTCCTATTAAAGATAATATAACAAGCAAATAAGTTGTGATTTTTACAATATTTCTAATTCTCATAAGACTTTAATTTTGATTATTCAGATATCCAAAAATAGATATTTTGATTGTAGAATTCAAGTTTATTAACAAATAAACTTTTTCTATAAGAAACATTTTTAAT
>JANTGP010000156.1 GCA_024762835.1 Bacteroidota bacterium | reverse complement strand
TGTTACCGGAATCTATATTCCTTAGTAGTAATGACTCAATTTTTTATAAAAATCCCCAACCTGCAAATTCAAGAGTAATATTTTACGAAGAGCACCAAGACTCAACCGTAAAAATTAAAGGTATTTTAATTAATCCTTCCACTTTGGAACATTTAGATTCTACCATTGTAATAAGCTTATCGAACTTAGACAAATTTGTTGCAAATTCTAATTGCATATTTTGGATTGTCGATAGTGTTTTATATAAACAAAGCTATACCGTAGTTTCAAACACCATAACACTTAACGACATTGATACTGTTGATAATAATACCATTGACATATGTACAAATAGTTTTTGGGAACCAAGCTCATGTATTTACGAGCATTATGATTATCTCTACTTAACACAAAATAACTTAACAATCAACTTACATTTTCATGAATATTATTCTGATTTCACAAGCATTATTGACTCAGGGAATATTTCAAATATTTATTTTAAATATAATCTCCCATTATATATAAAAAATAATAAAGTATATCAGTTTGATGATTGGTATTATTCCAATTGCATAAATGCCACATATAATTTAACCGACACTCTTGTTCCAAAGCATGTTGTATATGATAGAACTATATATTCTGTCAAGGATAATTTATTCAATGGTATTTATGCTTACACAAGCGATACATTTCCTAATGTAATAAATTACACTAATTCGCCCATGGATTATACTTATATATTAAATATAACAGATACTTTCTATTATTCGGAAAATGGATTATTTTATTCATATCCCTTTGCTATTACAGACACTATTAGAAACCTAATAATGCAGAGAGGTTATAACATTTCCGGGGGGGAAATAAAAGAAAACTTAGTATTAGAAGTTGGGAGTAATAATAGGAATGCATTATACCTGTTAAGAACATGGAAGGATTGTGGCCTTGGCGAAATTGCAGAAAATAAGACATTTAATATTAAATTATTTCCTAATCCTGCAAATAATTTTGTGTATATACAAAGTGCAGATAAAGTAATTAACAGCATCGAGTTATTTGATTTTCAAGGGAAAAGCATTAAAACTTTATCTTTTAATTCAGCCCTGTCAGATTATTCAATTAATATTTCAAAACTCAAAAGTGGAATGTACTTTATAAAAGTAAAGTCAAATAATAGTATAGCTGTAGGAAAATTTATTAAAGAATAATAAATTATTTTAACTGCTAGTTCTTGATATTTTGTCTAGAATCTAATTAAATTTAATTTTCTTCAAACGAGTTATTAGCTCAGTCAACATCTCGTCAGTAAAATCCAGATGTGTTACAATCCTAATTTTACCATCACCCATACTTGCAAGGTATATTCCATTTTCAGACATTTTGTTTATGAAAAAACTTTCATCTATTCCTTCCTTAAGGTAAAATATCAAGATATTAGTTTCAACAGGAATAACGGATTTAACATATGGTAATTTCTCTAACTCAGAAGCGATAACAGATGCACGCTTATGATCATCCATAAGCCTGTGTATATTATTATCCAAAGCATAAATGCCTGCCGCAGCCAAATAGCCGGCTTGTCTCATTCCACCACCCATTACTTTGCGTATTCTTATTGCTTTCAGAAAATGTGCCTTTGTCCCGAGTAACAACGAACCAACCGGTGCACCTAAGCCCTTCGACAAACAAATAGATATGGTATCAAACTGCTCACCATATTGTTTTGGCGATTCATTCTTTGCAATTAATGCATTAAACAAACGTGCTCCATCAAGATGAAAACTAAGATTATTATCATCACAAACTTTCCTGATTTTTATTATTTCATCAAAGTTCCAACAAGCACCTCCACCCTTATTAGTTGTGTTTTCAATTGCGACAAGCTTGCTAGCAGGAAAATGAATATCATCTTTACTAATTGCAGCTTGTACCTGCTCTGCGGTAAACCTACCACGGTCACCATCCAACAGTTTACAAGTAACACCCGAGTTATATGCAACTCCTCCACCCTCATAATTATAAACATGGGCAAGTTTATCCGAAATCAGCATATCGCCGGGATTTGTATGTAACTTAACAGCAATCTGGTTTGCCATTGTTCCCGAAGGACAAAATAAAGCTCTTTCCATTCCAAACATACCAGCAGCTTTTTCTTCAAGCTTATTTACCGTAGGGTCAGACTTAAACACATCATCACCAACCTCAGCCTCAAACATTGCTGCTAGCATTTCCTTTGAGGGTTTAGTAATTGTGTCGCTGAGTAGATTTATTTCCATCTTACAATATTTTTATTCTACTAAAATAGTAACAATTACAGACATAGCAAGTATTATTGAACAAAATAAAATACTACTTGTTAAATGTTTATAATAAAAAAAATATTAAAATAGTCTTTTGTTGATGTAATTATTTAGCTACAAAGAAAAATTGATAAACTTTAAGTTGTAAATAATAACTTAACAAGACTCAAAATTTTGGAAAGATGAAATGTAATGTAGGTAAAACAGATAAGTATATAAGAATTATACTCGGTCTAATTATTGGTGCCATTGGATATTATTATCAATCATGGTGGGGGCTTGCAGGATTATTGCTCATAGTAACAGGCTTAATAAACTTTTGTGGTCTTTATCCAATATTAGGAATTAACACTTGTAAAACTAAAGAAAAGAAATAAGCTAACCCGCATAAATTTTCGGATTAAGTTTTGAATAAAACAAAAGAGGCTGTTCAATAAAAAATGAACAGCCTCTTTTAATATGTCAAATAAAACCTACTCAACAACTTCTTTTACAAGTGCAGCAGCTTCCTCTAACGTAATAGCAGAAAATACCTTTAAACCCGAAGCATCAATAAGTTCTTTCCCCTCTTCGGCATTTGTACCCTGTAAACGAACAATAACAGGAATATTAATATTTCCGATTGATTTGTAAGCATCAACAACACCCTGAGCAACACGGTCGCAACGTACAATACCACCAAAAATATTAATAAGTATTGCTTTTACGTTTGGATCTTTTAAAATAATACGAAAACCTGCTTCAACAGTCTCTGCATTTGCTGTACCCCCAACATCAAGGAAATTAGCAGGATCACCACCCGATAATTTAATAATATCCATGGTTGCCATAGCAAGTCCTGCACCATTAACCATACAACCGACATTACCGTCAAGTTTTACAAAATTAAGGTTGTATTTTCCAGCTTCAACTTCGGCAGGATCTTCTTCTGTAATATCACGCATTTCTGCTATATCTTTATGCCTAAAAATAGCATTGTCGTCAACTGCAACTTTAGAGTCAACAGCTAATATTTTATCATCTGAAGTTTTAAGAACAGGATTAATTTCAAATAATGAAGCATCAGTTGCAACATAAGCTGTATATAATGCACTGACAAATTTAACCATTTCCTTCATTGCCTTACCAGAGAGACCTAAATTAAAAGCGATTTTACGTGCCTGAAAAGCCTGAAGACCAACTTTAGGGTCAACTTCCTCTTTAAAAATCAACTCAGGAGTATCAGCAGCCACTTGTTCTATATCCATTCCGCCTTCGGTTGTATACATAATAATATTACGTCCGGTTTGACGATTTAAAAGAACAGACATATAATACTCATCAGGCTCATGCTCGCCAGGGTAATATACATCCTCGGCCACCAAAATTTTATTTACTTTTTTACCTACTGGTCCGGTTTGGTGAGTAACCAACTGCATACCCAAAATATTACCTGCAATTGTTCGTACATCATCCATAGTTTTAGCGAGTTTTACACCGCCACCTTTACCTCTGCCACCTGCATGTATCTGGGCTTTAATTACCCACATAGGCGTCTTAGTTTCTTCAGTTAATTTTTTAGCAGCCTCAACAGCTTCATCAACTGTATCTGCAACAATACCATTTTGGATTCTGACGCCAAAACTTTTTAGTATCGCTTTACCTTGATATTCATGTAAATTCATTACGTATAGTATTTAATAATTGTTTGATTTTTAGCTCGGCTAAAATAGTTGAATTATATTTTCCTACAAATTAATAAATACTATTTTTGCAGATGTTTTAATCAACAGGAAATGAGAAAGCTTAAAAACAGCGAGCTAAACAGGAAAACAGTTCAAGAATTTAAAAAAGCTAATAAAAAAGCAGTAATTGTTGTATTAGACAATATTCGTAGTCTAAATAATATTGGGTCTATTTTTCGTACATCTGATGCATTTCTTGTTGAAGCAATATATTTATGTGGAATAACTGCGACACCACCACATAGAGATATACATAAAACAGCACTAGGTGCTACAGAATCAGTCGATTGGAAATATTTTAAAACAACATCAGAAGCTATTGAAATATTAAAAAACAATGACTTTAAAATCATATCAATTGAACAAACTGAGGGTTCAATCTCTTTAATAGATTATAAAGTCGATATAAATAATAAATTTGCATTGGTTTTTGGAAATGAAGTAAAAGGTGTAGAACAAAAAATAATTGACATGAGCGATGATTGTATAGAGATTCCACAATTTGGAACAAAACATAGTTTTAATGTCTCTGTAAGTGTCGGAATTATTTTATGGGACATAATAATGAGGCAAAATATGTAATTTTTTAAGCCTGATTATCTGTCAGTTATAAATTATTTTATAAATAATTGAAAAAAAGTTCGTTTTAGGGGGGTTAAAAAAACGCACTTTTGTTATATAGTAGTGTAAACAGTATTTTAAAATTATTAAATTATGAGAAAAAATTATCTATTTGTAGTTGTTTTTATATTTGGATTAATTTCAAATATTAGTGCCCAGAACGAGCTTGTTGGAAATATCTACTATCGAGGCGACACAGCATTAGCAATGTCTGATGTTGTTGTTAGCATTTATGATTTGTCAAATAATTTGATAACTTCAGATACTACGGACGAATTTGGCGCATTTGAATTTTTAGCTCTGACCGATAGTCTATTTTATGTTAGGTCTTCAGCTGATATAGCAGGTACAGAATCAAGTTTAACCGATTTATACTTAATCCTGCAAAATATATTCGGATTTATTACTTTAAATGATATGGAATTTGAATCTGCTGATGTTGATGATAATAATAGTGTATCCTATACTGATTTCTCATATGTTCTTAGTAATATTATTTTCAATACTCCTTTGCCTGGTGATAAATGGCAATTCGGAGAAGCTTTTATCGATATGACTAATAGAAGTAATGATTCTATAATAATAAGAGATACACTTATTGACTGGGGTGTACAAGATGGGGACGTTGAAGGTGTTTGGGAACCATCAGGTAGATTACCAAAAATTCTTAATAATTCATTAAAACAAATTACTTGTAACACCAATGAAATTATTGAAGTAACAATCGGGTCAGATTATGAAAATATTATTAAAGGATTAAACTTGAACATTAAATATCCTGCCGGTTATGAAATAGTTGATGTTATTGATTTACAATCAGACATTACATACAATATTGATGTAAGCACCCGAACTATTAAATTATTGTGGCTTGACATGCTAGGTAATTCAAGGGTAAGAGGAAATAACCTGGTTAAGTTAAGACTAAAAGCCAATTCAGATATAGTTTCAAAAGTAAGCTCTTTTGAATTATTACCCGGAGGAAGTATAATTGATGAAAAAGGAAAAAGGATATCTGATATTAATATTTCTCTTCCAAGCCTAAAAACATCAGATAATAATGATTCTAATACAATAAAGCCAGATCAATTTAACAAAACATTTATTGTAAATGCTTATCCAAATCCTGTAATTAACAACATGAATATTGATTTCACAATTGCAGAATCAGGTAATGCTACAATAAAAGTTTACAGTATGAATGGGAATCTTGCTAAAGAATATAATAACATCTATCTATTAGAAGGAAACCATAGTGTAAATATTGACTTAAGCGACTTACAGTCAGGACAGTATTTCTACAAAGTAATTCTTAATAATTCTAATTTTGTACTTCCGGGGCAATTTGTAAAAACTCACTAGTTCCCATAAATTATATAGGTTGGTCAAGGAAGGAGGTTGCAGAGCCTCCTTTTTTTTGTTTTATATTGCTTAATTATTGTATCTTCGCATAAAGAAGTCATCACCGATTAACCTTTATGCATATAATTAAAAATATACAAAAATCTTGTTCTGCTAAGATAACGGTGATTTCATTGCTCATTATTTTGCTACTCTTAATAGCAAAATCTCTCACATACAGTGGCTTAGCTAATAATTATTATACGCCTAGTATTATATTAAATTCTGAAATTAATGTTGATACCTCTTACGTAAGAGAATTAATTTCGAAATGTGACTCTTTATATAATACAAAAAATACAATACAGGCAAGAGATTATATTAATGAAGCATTTGATATCTTAAACGGAAAACAAGATTCCTATAAAAAATTATATGCTGATATTTATCATCAGTACGGGAAAATACTATTTAAAGAAGAGCATTTTAAAGAAAGTATTGATACATTTTTAAAATGTATCTCATTAAAAAAAGAACTGTACGATGCAAATAACTCAGAATTAGCAAATACATACAATTTTATTGGGATGTCTTATGCTTGGGATAAGAAACCACAGATTGCAGTAAATTATTATATGAACTCAATTAAAGCTCTGAAAAGTAACAATCTGATTAATATTAATCTTTTTGACTCATATAATAATCTTGGCATTTTATATGCAAATAATGGTAACTATCTAATTGCTTATGATTATCTGGATACCGCTTCAACAATATTAAATACTATTTATACATCTAGAGATAAATATCTTTTTGCTTTATTAGACAATAATATGGGGATGTTGTCAACTAAAATGGGGAAAATTGAAGAAAGTAATAAATATTACAATCTAGCAGATTCAATTTACACAAAATTATTTGGTTCTGAATATATTAAGATAGCAAACTTAAATCTAAACCAGGGTTCAAATTCCTACCTTGATATGGATTTTGAAAAAGCTGAGTTGTACTTTAACAAGGCTATAGAATTATATAAATCTCAAGAGAAGCCAGATTATACAAATTTATCAAAATGTTACTTTAATTTAAGCTCAGTGTACTTAAATACAAGATCATATGATAAGTGCATTAAAGCGTGTAATGGCGGTTTAAAGCAAAACACCAACGACTTCAAAGTAAAATTATATATAAATCTTGCTAAGGCCAATACAAACTTAAATAAAATACAAGAAGCTGATTATTACTACATTAAAGCTCAAGAGATTTTATCTAATAATAATAAGTTTAGTATTCCATTTAAAGTTTACTTTTATCGCTCCTATGCCAGATTTCTCGTTATCAAAAAAGAATATGACAAAGCTTATAATTATTTTAGTAAAGCTCTTGAGCTAACCAATAGGGTTTCAGTTAAAGATAATAGCAAAGCCTA
>JANTGP010000155.1 GCA_024762835.1 Bacteroidota bacterium | reverse complement strand
CAAATTATTTGGTTTAGCGTGAAAAAATTATTACAACATGACATGTCGTCTTATCCAACACAATCAATTTAGAATTTTTACTTAAACAAAGATGCGTAAATTTATTGTAATGTAGAGAAAGGATTTAACAACTCATTAAAATAAAATAATTAACAAAAATATAGGACTTAACTTATAGTCACTCCATAGAAATGGTTACTTGTTAAAAAATTAAATTATGTGGGAATTAAACTTATGCATTGTTTTTAAGAATTCAGATATAGGAATAGCTAGTAAAGAATAAAAGCTGTTTCTTTTAAGAATCACCCAATTGTTATAGAATAAAAAAGCCATGAAACTTAATTATTGTAAGCTTCATGGCTAATATTTAATACACGATTATCTAGTATCTTTTTATTTTAATTGAACAGCACCACCAGTTCCGTAATACTTGTCGCTTCCGGTTGTAAAATCATACGAAGTTATCGTAGCATTATTTAGTGCAACAGGATCTTTACTCATAATTGTTAAATGATTCCTGTGTTTCACAACGATATAATAACTACCCTCTTTAACTCCGAAGCGTAAGGGACTTGAACCATCAGGACCAACAACAGTTCCGTCATTTAATACAAATCCGGCTCTTTCTGCTACTTTGGTATTTGCATCTGTTCCGGTTCTTAATTCAACTAAAATCCAATCAGTTATGTTTGGATTGTTTTCGTAAAAATCCGGGATGCTATTAGCAGGAGAAGAATCTAAATCTGAAACAAGCTCACCACCGTTATGATTCCATGGAGTTACATTATATGGCTGTTTAATCGGCAGTGCACCATTACTATTTAATGTTGTAGTCATTGTACTACTTGAGGTTGAAAAGTTACCCTGTAAGAATACTTTTAGACTTAAATCAACTCCAAATGAAAAAGCTCCAATTCTTGTGTGCCAATCAAATTCGCCAGACGTAGGATAATATTCATTAGTTGCCCAAAATGTATGGTCATCATTGGGATCTAGACTTATCATACTGTAATCACCCCATCTGCTCGGATTAGTTTGCGAACCATTTCCGGCTATAATTGTACCTTCAGTTATTGTCATAGTTCCTAAAGGATCATCATTAAATCTACCGGTATATCTTAATGAAGGATAAGTTGAAGAACTGGACACGGAATATTCGAGTCCGATATTTCCATAACCGTCCAGAGCAATGCTTCCCATCCATCTATTTTCGGAATCCGGGGAATATGTTCCTTGTTGATAAATTGACCAGCCAGAACCGGTATTTCTTAATTCATACCATCTTACAGCGGCATGACCGCTAACATTAACGGTATGATTTGTTACCATTGCTTGGTAAGTACCGAAATTTCTATATTGAAATCTAAACATTAATCTATCGGCAAGATTATCAAGAGTCTGAGTAGTTCCGGGTTGAGGAATTCCACTTACATGTGAATCAAATGCAGCTGTATTTAAAGTATTTACTAATGTAAAAGTAGAATTAGTAGGTGTAGTCCAATCGACTTGAAATTCCCAAAGGCGTAACCTATCGTTAGGAGCTCCATCAGCATCATCTTCAAAATAAGTAAAATAATTGGGTGAATTTGCCGGGGGAGTTACTGCACCGTCCCAATCACTAGGTAACATAGCCCATGCATCACTACCGTTTGGTTCATTTCTCGCTGGAAAATATACCATCCTTGCATTAGGGTCTCCCTGTAACATTTTGTCCCTTTCAAAAGCAGTAGCACCTGTGCTTGCGAAAATAGCCCCTTTAAAAAAACCATTTGTCGCCATATAATAAGCATCAGGCCAGACCGCTAGTTTAGGATAATCCGGCATATAATCATCAAATTCGAATGCATATTGATACCATTCACCGGTAGGATCGGATGTTTTTGAAATTGCAATAAGTTCATAATATGGAGAAGTTGAAGTTCCATGAGGTAATGAAAATTGAGAAATCAACCATCTATCGGAAGCTTGGTCATATAAAACTACCGGATCGCCGTCATTTGTCCCTGTCCAGTCACCATTGAACCCATCCCAAATTGTACTGTTATCAAAAGGACCGTAAAGTGAGTTACCGTGTTTATCCCATATTTGAAATGATAAATTAACAATTTGCACATAATTATCTATTCCAACGTCACCATCAGTATCCGGGGGAGCTACTTGACGAGTATCAGGGGGAACTAAATTATCATTACTAGATACCCCCTCCCAATTCTGAGTTACTTTTGAAGCAGTTAACGTACCATTTTTATTTTGCACAGTATTATCGCTCTCGAGTATTGAGGAGTTAATCGCCATTCCATTACGTCGATTAAAATCGAATTTATTTGGAATTTCTTTCCAAGGTCGTTTAACCGAACCAACTGGAATACCGGGAATATCTCTTAATGCTTTTGTAACACGGAACCCAACAGCCTTTTTAACAATAGGTTGCGAATATATGTAGGGAAATGACATTAGGGTAATTAAGCAAAAGTAAAATATTTTTTTCATTTATTCCTCAATTGGTTATTATGTAAAGTTAAATTTATTAAAAATAGCTTAAATTTTCTTATTTATACAACGTGTAAATCCTAAATTTCCAGAGAAAAATTGCAATATTATTTTCTAGGACATTATTTATTAATTTAACTGTTTACTTCCACCCGTTCCATAGTATTTATCACTGCCTGTTGTAAAATCGTATATTGTAGAATTTGGCAAAGCAACTTTGTTGGCGCTCATAATTGCTAAATGATTTCTATGTTTAATTACTATATAATAATCACCGGCGCTTACACTAAGCTTTATTTTACTAGTACCATCATCACCAACAATTATTCCATCATTTCTTAAAAATGCACTTTTTGAAGTAATTGCTGAACCTGTAGGGGTATCTCTTAGCTGCACTAAAATCCAGTCAACAACATCTGCCGGTATTGATGATACAGTTCTAGAATCCTCTGAATAAGGAGAAGTTAAGGGGATATCATTATTAGAATTTAGCGTAGTATTCATATTTGATGTGCCAGGATCAAAAGGTCCTTCAAGCATTACTTTAATATCAGCTAAAACACCGAGAGGTGTTGTATCGCCACTAATTATAATAGAAAAAGCTTGATCTGAAACCAAAGTTCCGCTATTACTTACTTCAACCGTATAATTACCCGCAACCGGATTTGCTATTTCAACTTTTTCTACATTGTCAACATGATTTGGTCCGACATTAGTTGCCGCTGCTGATGGGTTACTTGAGTCCAATTTCCATGGATAGTAAGTTGTTGATCCATTTGTAATTTTAAGATCTAAATCATTAACTAACATAGGATTTGATGGATCTAAGCTTGCAGCTACGGGAGTTCCCGGAACATCTGTCCATACTATTGTCACAACTAAAGGTTCACTTCCATCTACAGTTACATTACGTGTATATACTGTTCCATTACTTAGAACTAACTCATCAATAGAATTATTTACAGTAACATCTCTATCAATCACTTGAGCAGCTTTCTCTGCATTTAGTAATCCCCACCCAAACCCATAATCAGGGCCATCGGAATTACCTGCTTCGTCAGCAGTATGTATAACTAACGCTTTCAAAGTAGCGGCTCTCATTGGCTGAAAAGAGTGCTTCTTTTGATAATAATCTTGTAATAATGCCAGCGTACCGGATGTATTGGGAGAAGACATTGAAGTTCCACTCATAGTTGTATATTGATCATTGCCTGCATCAGAACAAGAATATAGTCCATCACCATTTGCAACTATATCTGGTTTAATTCTTCCATCATCTGCAGGTCCCCAACTACTGAAGCTTGTCATAACTACGTCTGAAGGTCCAGTGTAGTTAGCCACATCTTTTACAGCTCCGATTGTTAAAATATTTTTAGCTATCCCTTTTGTCCCGATACAGTCATATCCTGATGTTCCGCCATCATTCTCTGGGATTGAACCAGCTGGAATCGTTACCCAATCACCAGCAGTATCATCCCACCAATAGTTTGTTAAACCCCCAAATGGTGCCTCTCCTCTATCATTACCTGCAGATTTTACTATTAAATAAAATGGGGCATCATAAGCAATTTGATCAATATCTTTTGTCCCCGTATCGTAAAATCCAAATCCATAATCCTCTACAGTAGAAATACTTTTAGCTCCATACCAATAATTTCCCAATCCCTTGTCGCCGAAGGTAGTATTCCAACCGCGAACATAACCGTATGAATGATTGGATATTTCTAAACCGGCAGCAGCTGCAGTTGCCATTTCAGCTTCGTCATCGGTCCATTCCCAAGCTTTTAACAAACCCTCGTATGCCATTCCCTTTGCATTTGGGGCAACACCAGCAGCTATCATTGTCCCTGCTACATGAGTTGAATGAGTACTTGTTCCTGATGGTGGTGAATCTTCCTGAGTTACCCGTCCTCCAAATTCTTGGTGTGTCAATAAAACACCGCCTCCATCCCATTCGCCTAATTTGTTATATCCGGAGCCTGTTTCGTTGAATGGAGATGTCCACAACTTATCAGTTCTAGTAGTTTTTGCAGCATCAATATTTTCAGTAGAGTAGTATTGTGGAATACCATTTACTAATTTTTGTACTTCTATAATCCTTCCTTTATCAGTTTCATATCTTAATTTATATCCATGTTTGTTAAGAATTTTTTCAACAGCTTCACGGTTATTTTTATATTCAACACTCTTTCTTTTAGCAAATTCTAATAATTTAACTTTATTAGTTTCAGTCTGGCCTAAAACAGTTATTGAAAATAAAAAAGAAACAAGCAGTCCAATTAGAACAGACTTGTTTACAAATATTTTTTGAATGTAAAATTTTCCCATGCTAGCACCTTGTCAATATTTTTGAATAATATTAAATTTATTTCTAAATATACTGAAATTCTCTAATTTGTAAAGTCATACAGCGTTGAACTGCTGCTATTTAAAGTTACTGGATCAGCGCTCATAACTACTAAATGGTTTCTATGTTTTATAACTATATAGTATGGACCGTCAACTACTTTCATCGTAATAAACTCAGTTGTTCCGTCATCTGCAACAATTCTGCCATCTTTTCTGATTAGTGCACTTCTTGACGATATTGCCGGTCCGGTAACTGTTGTCCTTAATTCAACCAATACCCAATCTACAATTGTAGATGGTATCGGTGTAACAGTTGTTGTCCTTAAATCTTCTGTATATGGAGAAGTTTCCGGGATTGATCCATTTATTTCTGTTTTCATTTCATGTATAGAAGAATCGTAAGCGCCCTCTAAAAATATTTTAACTTCTAATAAAACTTGGTTTTCATAACCTAAACCAAATTCTGAAAAACTTGTAACTCCCGTTGCATAAACTGTATTTCCTATTTTACTTGTATTTAAGGGTGTCCAATCAGAACTGCTATTTGCCCTCTTCATTATTACAACATCATCAGCAGATAAACCACCAGGTAAGCTCGTTGCATCAAAGTAAACTGTTGTTGTAAAACTACCTGTTAAGCCGCTTTCGGTAATTGACCAATATCTATCATTTACAACAGCAGAAGGAGTAGTGGTTCCACCTCCCGGATTAGTTGAGCTGTTACCGTCAAATGTACCGGCAGGATCGGAATTATATTTTTGTACTGTTAAACTTCCGCCGTCAGCATCGGTATTTGAAGTAAATTCGACTGCAGCTTTGGAATTACCGCCTATATACATAAAAGTCTGATTAGGAATAACGGAGGAAGTAACATTTAAATCCCCTTGACTGAAAACAATTAATTTATTTGTAGGGAGATCAGTCATTGAATTTGCAGTACTTGATCCCGGCCATGTAACTGATAAACTATTAACCTTAGAGGCATCTGCCAGTCCAAAATGTGTTCGTAAATCATTATGACTACCAAAATTCGATTGAGAAGAAACATCGCGAATTTGATCTATAGTACTTGAATTATATGTTGCATTAAGAGAAACCAAAGCTCCTATTGCTTGTTTATTTGAATTAACACCATCACCAATAGCTTTAACTTCTAACCATTTGTTAGAATTGCCGTTATTTACAAATAGTCTGTTTGGTCCTTCCCTGCCCATCATTAAATCTAAATCACCGTCGTTATCAATGTCTGCCCAGGCAGCACTTCTGGCAAAATCATTATCTATAGTTAGTGTTGTAGATGTATTTGATGTAAAAACCCCCGTTCCATCATTTTCATACAACCTGCAGCGATAACCACCATCATAATCGCCATCATTACCCACAAATAAATCTAGATCTCCATCATTATCAAAATCACCAAATGCAGAAGCATAACTAAAATCAGAATCTGTAATAAGCGGTCCTACCCCACTAGTAACTTCGGTAAGGGTTCCACTGTTATTTCTAAAAAGATTGTTTGTAGAAGGAGCGCCTCCATCTGTTCCACCATTTGCCAAATAAAGGTCAAGGTCACCGTCATTATCAATATCTCCCCAGCTTGCTCCTTGTGTAGGTTTACCGGTCAGTAATGTTGTAATACTAAAATCAAAGCCAGGACTTCCATCATTAACATAAAGTCTATTATCATTAAATTCATTACCGGAGGCAACAAAAATATCAATATCACCATCCTGATCATAATCCGCTGCAGTTAACCCAGCTCTTGTGGAAACTCCAGTATTTGTAAAAGTATTTGAAACCGAACTGAAAGTATATGACGGGGAACCTGAATTTTCATAAAGGAAATTATTGCCAGTCCCAAAAAAAGTGGCGTTACTTGTTGCCGCATCGAGATCACCATCATTATTGTAGTCTAGCCATTCAACTGTTCCGGAAGAAGTTGATTGTGTTGCAACTATGTCTCCGGCACTACCGGTAGTTGCTTTTGTAAATGTTCCATCCCCATTATTAACGTGTAAACTATTAGGTAAATAAGAAAATCCGGAATTAACATTTGCTATGTATAGATCAAGGTATCCATCATTGTTAAAATCTCCCCAAGAAGAACCGCCTGATGTATATTTCTCTGTTACTATATCACCGGCTGTTGAAACTGAATCAAAAGTTCCGTCCCCATTATTCTTATAAAGGAACCCTTCCCAATTTTGTCCGTTTTGACCATTTGACATATATATGTCAACAAAACCATCATTATTATAGTCCCCCCAAACTGAACCCCAGGTTACATATTTCCCAAAATTTTCTTGGGGATTCTGAAATTGCTGTGCAGTAATATTATATTCTATGAATAATGATAAAATAAAGAAGTAAATCTGAATGATTTTTTTTTTACGCATTAATTTTCCTGAAGTTATAATTAATTATTAAATTTTAATCTAAGTTTTATAATTATTTTTTCTTGTGATATAAATCACAATCATTTAATTTTTTATGAAATATTTATAATTCTTTTCTAAGTTAGTTGTTTTCATGGTTATGGAATCTTATTTCTCGTCGTATTAACATCCTTACAACAAGCAATTCTATTACCTTAATACTATA
>JANTGP010000154.1 GCA_024762835.1 Bacteroidota bacterium | reverse complement strand
AAATCTTTAATCAGCTCGTCCGAATCAGAATGGTTTTTACTAACCATCAATAGTTTCTCAATTTTTGATAACTTGGAAAAACCCGAAATAACTTTCTTTTTGTTCATTTTAACCCACTTACTTAATTATCTTACTCGTAAATACGATTCGGCAAGGTGTAAACCAACAATCTGTTGCTGAATAAAATCGTGTAACTCCTTATAGTCGCCCATTGCATGTTTTAGGAATACCGATGCCTGACCATAAACAGCCGAAAGTTTAATTTTGTTTATCAGATAATATCCATCTAAATAATCTTTAACACCACCCGATATAATAATCTCTTTACATTTTGGATTTGGAATCTCCTTTAAGGCCTCGTTAACATGCCTCATCATCTCCAATGCTGTATTGCCTACATTTACAAAAGGATTTAACAATTCTGCTTTTGCGTCATTAGCTCTTGCCAGTTCCAATTTTGAAAAGTTTGTTCCTCCGAAGGCTGCAAATTCTATAGCTGCCAATGGCAATCTGAGTAAAGACTTAATAGACTCCGGTCCAAAACCTTGTCCAACTTCTTTCACCACTATTGGCAAATCAAATACCTCTATAAACTGATGTATTGTTTTAAAAGGAGCATTCTTTAATCTATCACCTTCGGGTTGTAAATATTCCTGCAAGGGATTAACATGAATTATTAAGCCGTCGGCTCGAAGAGACTTTACCATACCTGTAATGTTGCGAACAGAATCATTCTCAAGAGCTTTTTCAATCTGGGCTATCCCAAGATTTGCAAAAAACGGCAGGTCATCGCCAATAATATGACGCAAATTAAAATCGTCAAAATACTTTTCGTCTTCAAGTAATATTCTGCACGATCCCAAGCCCATTCCTAATCCAAACTCATTACATGCTTTAGCTAAGTTCCTGTTAATATGGCCGGCTTTGTCAGTCCCACCTGTCATACTTGAAATCCATACCGGATTATACATAGCTTTTCCAAGAAATGAAATTGGTTCTACCCGCTCCTTCGGATGTGCACTTAGCAAAGGTTCATAGTAAAACCTATCATCCAAATTTTGAATATTCAGTCCCGATTCAAAAGCTAATTTAATATGGTCTTCTTTTCTTTTTTCCATACAATCTTAATAAAAGGCTTATGCAAAATTAATATTTATCTGATAGTATGATAGAGTTTAGCAAAATAATCTACGAATTTAAGTATTAAACTTTTGCAATTTTTCAATAAATATTGAATCAGATGCGGACTTTTTCAATAATATTTCCGATATTTCGTGATAAATAATTTTGGTGTTTAACTTTAAAACTTGATGATATGATTTTAGGTGTTTGCGAATGGCTTTCAGGCAAATTGAATATTGATGTAACAGTAATAAGAATTATTTTTGTTGTCTTAGTACTTGCTTTTGGAACAGGTATTTTATTGTACTTAGTACTTTGGTTAGTTAAAGCTCTTTCAAAATAATTAAAAGCTTTTTTCTAATTATTAATATAAAATGATTTCAATGAAAACAATTAATTCCAATATTTATAATATACTTGTTATTAGTTTTTTACTGCTTATCACATCCTGTGTTAGAGATAATAACTTAATTGAACAAAAGTCCAGAGCTGATATTTTAACCACCGATAAATGGGAATGCGTTAAAATTTACGACAAGTTCACCAATGATTTGATAAACTCATGTTTAAGTGATGACAAATTTGATTTTAAAGAAGATGGCGAGTGTACATATTATACCGGTGGATTAACCTGCTATTATAATCAACAAGCAGAAATTCCAAGTACCTGGTCTCTTGAAAATAACGACAACAGCTTAAGAATAGTGCTTGATGATTCTCTTCTGTATGAATATGATATTTTCAAGATAGACGAAAGTGTTCTCATTCTTGAAAGTGAAATAAACGGAATAACTGCTTTAAGCAAATTTGAACCTTTTTAAAAAGGTCAGAAAAAAACGACAAAAAAATATGCGGTTTAAAGATATTATTGGGCAAGAGAAGATAAAGAAAAGATTGTTGCAATCAGTAGCAGAGAACAGAGTAAGCCATGCTCAACTGATAATTGGCCCAAACGGAGTAGGAAAGCTTAGCCTTGCCATTGCTTTTGGGCAATATTTATCATGCACTAACAGAAGCGACACCGATTCATGTGGCCTTTGCCCTTCATGTAAAAAATATGAAAAGCTTATTCATCCTGATTTGCATTTTGTATTTCCGGTTTTCTCATCGCCTAAATTTTCGCAAGCAATAAGCGATAACTTTATTAACGAGTGGAGAGAAATAATAAATAGTAATCCCTATATCTCGCTTAACAAATGGTTAGAATATATCGGTTCTGAGAACAAACAGGGAATAATCAGCACACATGAAAGTGGACAAATTATCAAGAAACTAAATTTAAAAGCCTTTGAATCGGAGTATAAAGTAATGATTATTTGGATGCCTGAAAAAATGAATCAAACAGCATCTAATAAGCTGCTTAAGATGATTGAAGAACCACCCCCTAAAACTATATTCCTGCTAGTAAGCGAAGACAAAAATCAATTGCTGAAAACAATTGTTTCACGTACTCAAATTATTGCTGTGCCAAGAATTGATACCCGGAGTTTAAAAACTGCTATTATTGACAAGTACTCGCTTAGTGACGAAGAAAGTGGTAATATTGTACGACTATCGGAAGGCAGTTATTTACGTGCATCCGAAATAATAAGCCATAATGAAAGCTCACAGGAGAATTTTGAAAGATTCACTTCATACATGAGATTACTCTACCAAAAAGATGTGATTAGTCTAAATAAGTGGGTTGATGAGATTGCTGCAATCGGGCGGGAAAAACAAAAAAGTTTTCTGAAATATGCAATGAGATTGATTCGTGATAACTTTATGTTAAATCAAAATGCAAACGACCTGGCATTCACATCGAAAGAAGAGACAAAATTCAGTAATAATTTTTCGCCTTTTATTAAGCCCAAAAATATTTTTCAAATAAATGAAGAATTAAATACAGCCTATTACCATATTGAGAGAAACGGCTACGCTAAAATTGTTTTCTTCGACCTGGGGCTCAAACTAATTGTCTTACTAAAAACCTAGTGTCAAGTATAGCTAAACAATACTTCTGAGAGATTTTATCTGCAATATCTTAAAAATTTTGCCCTTTTTATTTTTCCATTCTTAGTGTTCGGTTAAAATTTGTACTTTTGCACTCTCATCCGGAGTAATGCCGGAGTTTAATATATAGTTCAGATTTGAACAACAATAAAAATGGAAGAAAACGCAAAATACGACAGGGGATGCCCTGTACTAGATAAAGAAAACACCAACATACCGGTTTGCAGAAAAGGAAGCTCCTGTAAATTAGACGTAACAAACTGGCTCTCTGATATTCCCGAGACAACAGTAAAAAGCGATATAGTTGAGGTACGTTTTAAAAATACCCGTAAAGGCTTTTATAGAAATGTTAACGAATTAAACTTACAAAAAGGAGACCTTGTTGCCGTTGAAGCTTCGCCGGGTCATGATATAGGAGTTGTTTCTTTGGTTGGTAATCTGGTTTATTATCAACTAAAAAAATACAATATCCCTGAGGATAAAGAATTCCTGAAAATTTATCGTAAAGCAAAATTAAGCGATATTGAAAAATGGGAAGAAGCTATTAGTCTTGATAATCCGACAATGCTTGTTGCAAGAAAAATTGCATCAGAGCTTAATCTTAACATGAAGATTGGCGATGTTGAATATCAAGGCGATAAGACAAAAGCTATTTTCTACTATATTGCCGAAGAAAGAGTAGACTTCAGAGAACTTATAAAAAAACTTGCCGAGACTTTTCGTATCAGAATAGAGATGAAACAAATTGGTGCAAGACAAGAAGCCGGCAGAATTGGAGGAATCGGGCCTTGTGGCAGAGAATTGTGTTGCAGTACAAATATCTCTAATTTTGTTTCTGTTACAACTAATTCTGCACGAATACAAGATATTTCGCTTAACCCGCAGAAATTAGCAGGCCAATGCGGTAAATTAAAATGCTGTCTCAATTATGAAGTAGATACTTATCTTGATGCAAAATCTGATTTCCCAAAAACAAATATCAATCTCGAAACAGAAACAGGCACAGCCTACCATTTCAAATCGGATATTTTAAGAGGTATAATGTGGTATTCGTTTGAAAAACACGAAGCCGTTAATGTTGTTGCAATCTCAGTTGAAAGAGTAAGAGAAATTATTTCAGAAAATAAAAAAGGAAAACGTGTTGAGACTCTTTCAAACATTGTTATTAAAGAAGAAAAACAACTTGATTTTGAAAACGTTGTTGGACAAGATAGCTTAGAGAGGTTTGATGTAAAGAAAAAGAAAAGAAATAAGAAGAAGAAAAGAAGAAATAAAAATCGACCATCAAATGACAGAAAAAACAATCCGCAATCTTCTTAATATTTTCCTTATCACTCTTGCAGTAGCATTTTTTTCATGCAATCGGAACAGGGTGTACGAGAAAAATACCGAGATTGCTGACGGGATATGGAATGTGAAAGACAAAGTTAGCTTTGACGTACCAATTACCGATACTCTTTCGGTAAATAATATTTACATCAATATCCGGCATACAAGTCTTTACTTATACAGAAATCTTTTTCTTTTTATAAAAACCACAGCTCCCTCGGGTGCTAGTATCCGCGACACCTTTGAAATTACCCTTGCCGATGAAAAAGGGAAATGGCTTGGCTCGGGATTAGGTGACATTTGGGACAATCAGATTCTTTACAAAAGGCATGTACAATTCCCATATAGTGGAATATATAACTTTGAGATAGAACAAGCAATGAGAAGAGAAAACCTGCCATTTGTAATGGATATAGGTTTGAGAATTGAAAAAGAAAACTAATCTAAACATTTAGTTCTAATATTTGATTAAATGGGTAAAGATAAGCTAAGCAGATTTGCCGAGATAAAAAGCTTCCGGCATGTAATAGAACCACAAACAAAAGAAGTTCTTAATACATCCTATAAACTAAAAGGAAAATGGAATTCAGACTTTTTCAGAACTCAACAAGCTATAATTCTGGAGTTAGGATGCGGAAAAGGCGAGTACTCGGTAAATTTGGGGAAACAATACCCGAATAGTAATTTCTTAGGTGTAGATATTAAAGGAGCCCGGTTATGGCGTGGAGCTAAAGACGTTTTTGAGCAAGGAATAAACAATGTGGGATTTTTGCGTACGCGAATTGAGTGGATTGATTCATTTTTTGATAAAGACGAGATATCAGAAATTTGGATTACTTTTCCCGATCCACAACTAAAAAAGAGAAGAACAAAAAAACGATTAAGCTCGCCCTTGTTTTTAAATCGTTATAGAAAGTTCCTGCATCCTGATGGTTTTGTTCATTTAAAGACAGACAGTAAAGAACTTTATGATTATACACTTGAGATGTTAGAGTATAATAATGCAGAGATAATTGAAAAAACTGATGACCTCTATGCTTCGGATTTAAAAAATCCCGTCTTATCAATCAAAACATTTTACGAAGAAAAGTTTCTTGCTGAGAATAAAAAGATTACATATCTAAAATTTAAACTGCTGAATGATAAAGATTTTGTAAATTTACCCGAATAAATTTTATGACTTTGGCAAAAGAAAAAAGTTTTTTCGATAGAGTTTACGAAGTATGTAGATTAATTCCTGTAGGAAGAGTAAGCACTTACGGGGCAATTGCAAAATACATAAGCTTGCCCAAAGCCGCACGAATGGTTGGTTGGGCTCTTAATAAATGCGAAACAGCACAAGAGTATGTACCTGCTCACAGGGTTGTAAACAGAACAGGTCTTTTAACAGGGAAACAACACTTTGGCGGAAGTAATATTATGAAAGAATTACTTCAAAGCGAAGGTATAGTTATAGTTGACAATCAAATTACTAACTTTGATAAGGTATTTTGGGACCCTTCAAAAGAGCTTCAGTAGTCTTTACTATTTTATTGAACTTTTAAAATCCTGTCTGTACTCAGCCCACTGCTTGGTTTTATAATAATCATCACCAAAATATTTAATAAAAGGCTCAAGTCCTTTAGGGATTAAATAACCGCTAATCTTATTTATTATCTGCGATTTCTCATCAAGAAATAAAACAGAGGGATAAGACATTTTACCCTGAAGCAAAGCAATTGGTAACTGATGAGGATAATTAGGTGTTTTCTTTTCATTTACAAAAACCTGATTGCCAATAGTAATAGTATCTGTCATTTCAGCTCTAAGCTTAACGCAATAATATTTTTCATTTAGGTAAGCTGCTATTACAGAATCGGTAAAAGTTGTATTTACTTCAAGCTCGCTTCCTCTGCTAAAGTCAGACACAATAAGTACGAGTATCTTTTTCGGGTTTGCTGAATTCATGGTTATTGCCTTATCAAACGGCAACCAATTAACCAATTGCTCCGGCTTTTCCTTATTAATATAGTATGATTCAAAGTTCTTTTTAAAATCAGCAAATGGAGCTGAGCGGTGAATTCTCTCGGCAAAATAAATAAGCACAGGCTCTATCTTTGCAGGATCCATATAACCGCCAACGGGATTTACATTAAACTGGTCATCAATATAAACTATGGTAGGATACGACATGCGACCTTTTAATAATTCAACTGCCAACTCATGAGGTGGTCTTTTGCCACTTCCCTTATTGTAATATGTTTTTCCCTTGTAAACAATTGAGTCTTTACGCTCTGCATTAAATTTAACCGGATAATAATTGGCGTTTATATATGCGGCAATCTGCGGATTATGAAAAGTTTCCTTATCCATTTTTTTGCACCAGCCACACCAGTCTGTGTACATATCAATAAATATTGTCTTTGGTTGTTTCTCCTGCAATTCTACAGCCTCCTCAAAACTATACCACTTAATCAGGCTCTTTGATTCTTCCTTTGGCTTATTCTGTCCTTTATCTTGTCCGGCCACAATTAATTGAGAGGACATAACTACAATTAAAAGATAGAATTTTATTAATTTCATAAATATAATATTCAATATTGAATTAAACGGCTGCAAATATAAAAGATTTTAAATGTTTACTCAAATCCTATTTATACCGATTAGTAAATAAACCCGATGGTTATCGGGTGAACTCAGCCTTTGGATACTATTGATAAATAATAATTTCTGAAACTCTTCACTACATTTACAATACATACTGTTTTATTTAAACTGAGTATAAATAACGATAATGTATCTATATTTTAGTGCATTTCAGGCAACCATTTCAATATTTTGCGTCTATGTATTAAATGGAGCTGAAAATAATTCGATTTAGGGGGGTTAAAAAATGGCTCTTTTGTTATTAATATATAGAACACTATTTTAAAAACACTATTTTTATGGTATTTCTCTTTCTCATATTAAGCTTAATTATACTGCTTAAATCGGCTGTAATGCCTGTTGTTGTAGAGAGA
>JANTGP010000153.1 GCA_024762835.1 Bacteroidota bacterium | reverse complement strand
ATGGACAGGTGATTTGATAGGTTGCAGTAGGCAGTCCTCAGTAGGCAGTCGCTTAGTGGGGGTTGGCTGGTTGATGAGGAAGCTTGTAAGGGATAGTTAGGGTTTGGAAGTTTGCAGTTCGCAGTCGGCAGTCAGCAGTCGGTTAGTGGGTGTTGGCTGGTGGTTGTGAGAAATAGCTTATGGACAGGTGATTTGATAGTTGGCGATCTTCTGTGTTACATAAATGGACTGAAGACTGCCGACTGAGGACTGCGAACTGAAGACTGAGGACTACAAACTGAGGACTGCAAACTGAGGACTGCCGACTGAGGACTGAGCATCTAACAAGTGAAAGTAGTACAAAAAAAATATTTAAATAATGAGAATAAAAACACAACATATTATCCTCGGCTTACTGATTCTTCTTATCCCTTTCACATCTTTTTCGCAAAAGAAAGTACGTAAACTTAAGAAGATGGCAAATATAGCATACTCGCGAGGTGATTTTTACACAGCCAAATCGTATTACGAATTGTATTGTATCAAAAAACCTGACAAACTGAAATATAAAAATAGATTAGCCGAACTACAATATTATACCAGAGATTATAAAAAAGCCGGAAAAACTTACAGTGAACTGTACCAAAAAAATCGCAAAGACTATCCACTGTCTTCATTTTTCGCTGCAAAAGCCTATCAAATGACAGGGCAATACGATACAGCTATTTACTTTTATAATGCTTTTCTGAGAAAGTACAGAAAAGACCTTACGGATAGAAAATATAAAAAGCTTAGCCAAATAGGAATAGAAGCTTGCAACTATGCCATCCAAAATAAAGACTCAGTTCTAAAGATTGCTGTTATTCATCTCGACACATCTATAAATAAAGCCTACAATGAATTTTCACCAATTCCTGTTGATGATAATACTCTCTGGTTTGCCGGAATACAATCAGATACTCTTCTTGATAAAAATATAAAAGTACAAAAGCAGTTTTTTCAGGCAAAAAGGATTAATAACCAATGGGTTAATCTTGGCTTGCTTAATACCGGTTTTAATAAACCATCAATGACAACCGGAAACGGAGCATTGTCACCTTCAGGAAATAGATTTTACTTTACACGCTGCGGAAAAAACATGAATGACAAAAGAATATGTAAGTTGTTTTTAAGTGAAAAATTAAATGGAAAATGGAGTAAGCCCATAGAATTACCACCTCAGGTAAATGACCTTGAATATACAAATACTCAACCCACAGTTGGGACTTACTCAAAAGATTCGCGAAAAGAAATAGTCTATTTTGTCTCTGACAGGCCGGGAGGAAAAGGTGGTTCCGACATTTGGTTTACTGTATATGACAAGCGAAACAAAACATTCGCTGAGGCAAGAACGGTAGGTAGTACCATAAACGGTATTGGCAACGAAAAAACACCTTACTACGATTCCAAACAGCACATTCTTTACTTTAGTTCGGATAGTTATCCCGGCTTTGGTGGATTAGATATTTTTAAATCAAGTGGCGAGAAAAAGAGTTGGACAAGTCCGGTTAACATGGGTGCACCTTTAAATTCTTCTTACGATGATATATACTTTGTCAATTTCAATAGCGAAAAGGGATATTTTGTTTCAAACCGCGATGGAGGTATTGCTTTTGAGAACGAAAACTGTTGCGACGACATCTATTCTTACCGCTGGACTTCATTCATACATTTTGCCATTAACGGCAATGTGGTCGAAATGTCCGAAAACAATAATAATTTAATGAAGCTAAGCGATGCAAAAGTTTCTCTTTATGTAATTGATAAAGAACTGGAGGATGATATTTTAATTGATGAGTTGAAATCGGATAGCTTAGGTAAGTTTTTTTATGATATTGATGTTGGCAGATTATATAAAATTATTGTTTCAAAAGAAAAATATTTTAGTAAAAGTCTCCAATTCGACACAAGAAACATTGATTACAGCGACACCCTTTATAAGCAATTTGTTTTACAGAAAATACCTGAAAAACCAATTGTTCTAAACAATATTTATTTTGAATTTGATAGTGCTGTTTTACTTGACAGCTCTAAAACATCATTAGACACAACTTTAGTTGTTCTTTTAAAAGATAATCCTGATTTGACAATAAGAATTCAGGCACATACAGATTCAAAAGGAAATGATGCATATAATCTCAGATTATCGAAGAGGCGGGCAGCATCTTTAGTTACTTATCTTGTCTCGAAAGGAATAAATAAAAACAATTTAATCTCTGAAGGTTACGGCGAGAATCGTCCTATTGCACCAAACACCAAGCCCGACGGAAGTGACAATCCGGAAGGCAGGCAGATGAACAGGAGAGTTGAATTTGTAGTGGTGAAAAAGTAAACTTCACTATCAATAGGTTTTGATTAAACATAAACTACTAATCTTAATTTTTTACTACTTTGTTTTGCATAGTACTAATAATATTTTATATCTTTGTATCGCAATATAGATATAAAACAAAAATCAATGAAAATAGAAAATGCTACGGCACAAATGCGAAAAGGAGTTTTGGAATATTGTACTCTGTCAATACTTTCGAAAAAAGATTCGTATGCCAGCGATATAATTAAAAAGCTAAAAGAAGCAAACCTGATAGTTGTTGAGGGGACAATGTACCCTATGCTTACCCGCTTAAAGAATGCAGGTTATTTAAGCTACCGTTGGGAAGAATCAACTCAGGGTCCACCTCGGAAATATTACAAATTAAGTAAAGAGGGTAAAGAGTTTCTAGCTAAACTCTATTCGTCGTGGACAGAATTTGTTGAATCGGTAAACTCATTAAACCCAAATATTTAATAATACTAAACAATCATTCATATAATATATTATGAAAAAGACATTTACAATAAACATAAGCGGAACAATATTCCATATTGATGATGATGCATACGAAAAATTGCAAGCTTACTTAAACAGCTTATCACAACGATTCTCGGGCAATAATGAAGGAAAAGAAATAATTGCGGATATTGAAGCCCGTATTGCTGAAATTTTTACTGAGAATTTTAATAAGACAGTTGCAGGATGGGAGAAACAAGTAATTACAATAGATGATGTACTTAAGCTAATTGATATAATGGGTGAGCCTGACGAATTCGAAGATGGCGACAATACTCATGAAGACACAAGCACGAAAGAAAGTGGAACGGCAAGTAGTTCAAGATTAGGGAAACGACTTTATCGTCATCCCGATGATAGAATTCTTGGAGGCGTTGCCGGTGGTCTGGCTGCATATTTTGCAATTGACCCTGTTATTATTCGTGCTTTGTTTATTCTGCTGGCTTTTACTTCAATTGGTATTATTCTGTATGTAATACTTTGGGTAATTATGCCTGTTGCCCAAACAACTACTCAAAAATTAGAGATGGAAGGAAAAAACGTAACAATCACTAATATTGAAAAATCCATCAATAAAGAATTTAAAGAAATGAAAAATAGTTTCAATAAATTCAAAAGCTCACAGGAATATAAAAACGGGCTCAACCTTTTTGAAACTTTTATGATTTCATTAGGGAAAATACTTAAAGTTGCCTTCAAAATAATTATTATTCTTATTGGAATAACTCTAATAATTTTGGGAGTATCAATAATTCTGGGAATATTCGGCTCATTCTTCTCTGTTGCATGGTTTGTTTTCCCTACTGAAATAAATCAAATTACATCGCCGGAAATGTTTACATGGATTGCAGAGCTCGAGAACGCCAGAATACTAATAATTGGTTTGCTAATGCTAATCGGCATTCCAATCATCTCTATCATCTATGGTGGATTCAGGCTAATTTTTAATACAGGCTCAAATTACAAGCTACTTGGCTTTGCCGGACTGATTCTATGGCTTACGGCTTTAGTTATGACTGTTTCGGTTGTTTTTATCGAAGGACGTAATTTTAAAGTAAAAGCTATTAACCGTGAGAAAACAGAATTAAACAAGTTCAATTCAAATACTCTTTATGTTAAATCTCAGGCTGATACGATTACAAACTATTATTATGACTATCCTCAGATATTGGATTTTGATGAAACTAAAATAATCTTTAAAGAAGGAAATCATCAAGTATTTATTTTACCTAAGATTGACATTATTAAAAGTGAAAATAATGAAATAGAAATTGTAAGAAAACAATCTGCACGGGCAAAAAACAGAAATACCGCCTACGAAAATGCTAAAGACATAAACTACAAGATAAATCAAATGGACTCATTATTGACAGTTGATGCTTATAGTTATCTTGAAATAAATCAAAAATGGCGAAATCAAAATTTTGAGCTAGTCATTAAACTTCCTGTTGGTATGAGCATTTTCTTTGATAAAAGCACAGAAGAAATATTATACAACAGCAATCTCATTGACGGAATATGGCCCGAAGACTTAATCAATACCAAATGGGAAATGACAGAAAGAGGTCTTAAAAAATCAAAAGAAATATAATGAGTTTTGATTTTGAGAAAAAATTATCCGACGATGCCCGAAGGGCAAATATTGATTATGTGAGTTATATCGTTGGTTCAGACAAAAATGCTTTAAACGAAATTATCAATTTGATTTACACGGCAAAACACCCGATAAACCAACGAGCTGCCGGTGTATTAGAGACTGTGAGCAGAAATCATCCTGAGTTAATTGAAGCTACGATGAATAAATTCATTGATACTTTTCAGGATTTTGGTATAGCCGGAATTAGAAGAAACTTAATGAAGATGTTCACTCGTTTTAACTATAACGACTCGCAAAAAGCCAGATTAATTAATATCGGCTTTTCATGTTTGACAGAAAAAAAAGAATCTATTGCGGTAAAAGCTTACGCAATGGAAGTACTTTTTAACATCAGCCAAAGTATTCCTGAGATTAAGCAAGAATTAATACTAATTATTGAAGATGGTATGTACTGGGAAACAGCAGCCTGGAAAGCCCGTGGGCGAAAAATGCTTGGTAAACTATTAAAGCAAACTAAGGGGTAAAAAAAGAGGCAGATCCCGGGAAAGCATCTGCCTGCAAAAATGTGGATTAATAAAATCGATTGAGGTCGATTTGCTACTTAGACAACAGGAAGGTAAAAATAGTTGCAAGCTCAAGCAATCTTTATTTAAAATTCTTTCATCCACTCAAAATATTTATAATGCTCAGCACTCATACCAAGTTTTTCGTAAACATTTTGTGCCCCGGTATTTGTTTTATCAACGTACAATCTTAATCCGGCATAATTCTCTGACTTTAAGACATAAGCTTTTATATAATTGTACATCTCAGCAAAAACTCCCTGTTTTCTGTATTCGGGAATAACATAAACCGACTGAAACCACAATACTGTTTTATTTCTCCAGTCACTCCACTCAGAAGTCATCAGCATTGATGAAATAACTTTACTATCAACTTCGGCTACCCAATACTGCCCTTTCGACGAATCATTGAAAACAGCCTTTACACCTTTTGTTACAGTATCTTTGTCAAGATGAATATTCTCTGTTTCGAGAGCCATCATAATTTGGAATTCAGTAATTGTACTAAATTCATTCGGCAAAGCCTTTCGAACAATTATTCCCATAATTTATATTTTCAAAAATCAATAAAACAAAAAGGCATTACTCCACAACAACACTGACCACTTATGCTGCTGAGCAGCAACAATAAAAAAAAGCAGCAAACCCGTAACAGGCTTACTGCTTTTATAACATAAAAACAACTTATTATCTGTTTAAGACAAGTTTCTTAGTATAAACATCATTATTAGATAATATCTTAACGATATATGTTCCGTTTTCAAAATCAGAAAGATCAAGAGCATTAAACTGGTCAGCATTAGCAATGCTTGAAACAACTTCACCAAGTACATTATAAACAAGGATTGTACTTCCTGCAACATTCTCTACATTAACAATTCCTGTTGAAGGATTTGGATAAATATGGATGTTGTTATAAACCTCTTCAACACCTAAATCAGTTGAAACATTAATATCATCAATCATTAATACCCAGTGGTCATTACTTACACAGTGAATAGCAACATAAATCAGCTGTCCGTTATAAGCAGAAAGATCATATGTAAATTGCTCATAAGAATCACCCGGCTCATATTTAGGACTAACATCAGTAAAGTCAGCAGGTGCATTTCCTGTTGTAGAAACAGCAATATAGAATTCTTCAGAACCCCATTGAACTGATAAAGAAGCAGCCCATAAAGAAATCTCTGAAGCACCGCCTAGCTGAACTTGTGGAGAAATAAACCAATCATCATTTGGAGCATCAGATGTAACAACATTCATACACATACCGGCTTTGTTTCCACCGTGAGGCTCTAGAGTAGTAAGACCTAAAGAAACTCCATCAGCATGATCATAAACATTAAATGATTGCTCACCTGTAATACCTGCATCACCATAATCTGCCCAGCACGATCCTTCATCACCATCAAAAACTGTCCATAAATAAGGTGAGAAATCATTACCCCATGAATTAACACATTCTTCGAAAGTAACCATTAAGTTATCTGTACTTGCAGGATCAATAATATTAATCTGCTTTGTAACAGGAGCACTTGAGCCATTAGCATTTGAAGCAACTAAAGTAACATCATAAGTTCCGGCTGCAGCCCAAGTACAACTAGGGTTTTGGTCGGTTGAAGAAGCAGGTGTTCCACCCTGGAAAGTCCATTCCCATGAAGTAGGTAAACCTAAAGAAGCATCTTCAAAGTTAGCAGCAACACCCATCATAGCAGAACCAGGATTTAAGAAATCAGCTGTTGGAGGATCTGTTAAACTAGGACATGTTTGGGCCATAGTATAAAAGTCTGCGGCAGATGATAACTGACCGGCTTCCCAATAATCATGTGTAGGGCATATCATTACAATATAAGGAACATAAGCTACAGCATAATCTGTTCCTGTTGAACTACTTTCAATAATTGGATAAGGAGTACCGGTAACCCAGTCACCTTGGGTATTAGAACCTGTTCCATTTAAATCGTCCAACGTAGTTGAAGCATCAACCTCAATCATAAATACCATAATCTCATCAGTTCCGGCTGGTCCGTATTGATTATATACGTCCGCTAAAACACCTGATTGCTGATAACTCCAACATGGAGCACACCAGGTTGCAGAGAAATCAATAATTACAGTTTTGCCGGCAGCAAGGTAATCATACAATGTGTGTGAATTACCATCAATATCTGTTAAAGTAAAATCAGGAGCAATCTCCGAAACATCACGAGTAACAGATGTTTTAAGCATTTCTACAGTTTTTCTTTGTGCAAAAACACTAACACCCATTAAAAGGGCTAATAATAAAATGTAAGTTTTTTTCATAATTTTATTCATTAATTAATAATTTAAACTATTGCTGCCAAAGATATAAACTTCCTTTAAATTAATATTAAATTAACATACTATTTAAAATTATTTTACATAAGAGACAAAAAAAAACTTCCTAATAAGAGATACTACATCTTAAACGCTAGTAATTTGCACCTTAGAGAAATTTCA
>JANTGP010000152.1 GCA_024762835.1 Bacteroidota bacterium | reverse complement strand
AGTATTAAAGTAAAGATAAATATTTTGCAGATTATGTGTTCATTACAAATTAAGACAATTTAAAGGACAATTTTGTTGCTTTATGTAGCTGATTTAATAATTTTTAATACTTTATATATTTGTAAAAGAAAGGTGTATCATGGCTTAAATGCTTTAATTACCGCATATTAACACAAAAAAGTACAATTATTTGAATGTATAATAAATGTGTTTTTTCTTTGTTCTAAAAGTAGTATTTTTACAGCAATTCAAAACTTTAAAGCATTTAACTAGTTATGAGAAAATTAAAAACAGTATTAACGCTAAGTATTTTATTTTTTGCTGTATCTTTTGTTGTTGCACAGAAAGATATAGATAAAGGTATTGAGTTTTTCGATTTAGGTGAATACGCCACAGCCAAGGATTATTTAAAGAGTGGCTACACAAAGATGAAAGGTGACAAAGTTAAAAAAGCAGAAGTTACTTTTTTGATTGCAGAGTGTTATCGCCATATGAAAAATGTGAAGTTGGCTCAGACTTGGTATAAGAAAGCGATAAAAAGGGGATATAAAGACCCGGTTGCAATTTTGAACTATGCCGATATGCTTAAAATGAATGAAAGGTATGATGACGCTGTTGCTCAGTATAAGTTATACAGGGAAAAAGTACCCAGCGACGAAAGGGGGGAATATGGTGTTAAGTCTTGTGAATTAGCATCTGTATGGAAAAAGAATCCCACAAGGCATAAGGTTGAGGCAATGGCTTATTTCAATGATAGAGAAACGGATTTTTGTCCTGCATTTGCAAAAAAAGATTATAAAACAATTTACTTTTCATCAGCAAGAGAAGGTGTAATTGGTGACAAGTTAAGCGATATATCAGGTATATATTATACAGATATTTTTAGGACAAGCAAAGACAGGAAAGGAAAATGGAGTATTCCAGAACCTTTGGGACCTCCTGTAAATACCGAATTTGATGAAGGAGGCTGCTGCTTAAATAAAAAAGCAAATACAATTTTCTTTTCTCGCTGTATTGAGGTTAAACACGAAGTGAAAGGATGCCAAATTTATACGGCAACTAAGAAGGGACAGAATTGGGGAGAGCCAACCTTAATCCCTATTGTAGCTGATAGTTTTGATATAAAATTTCCTTCAATATCGAAAAATGAAAAAACTCTTATGTTTTCTGCTGATATCCCCGGAGGATACGGAGGAAAGGATATTTGGATGATTACAAGACCAAAGAAGACAAAACCATTCGGCGAACCAATTAATTTAGGCCCCGAAATTAATACTTACGGAAACGAAGCCTATCCTTTTATTTATAACGATAGTATAATCTATTTTGCTTCAGATGAGCATTTAGGAATGGGAGGTTTGGATATTTTTAAAGCTACTTTGCAAAAAGATGGAAAATGGAAAGTTGAGAATATGCAATATCCTATTAATACATCTTCTGATGATTTTGCTTTAATAATGGAAGATAAACGCGAAGCAGGTTTCTTTACATCATACAGACCGGGAGGTAAAGGTGGTGCGGATATTTATTATTATGAAGTTCCTGAACTTAAATTCGCTACCAAAGGTTTGATTATTAATTCAGAAACAGAAACACCTATTGTTGGTGCAACTGTTAAGATTATTGGCGATAACGGTTATATGCGCGAAATGAAATCAGAAGCTGACGGTTCGTTTTTATTTAAGAAAATTCCTGAAGGTGGAGATTATGTTGTATCAGCTGTATATGATGGTTTCTTGTTAAATAAATTTTCATTCTCAACAAAAGATCTTGATGAAAATAAAACATGGACATCAAATATTTCTTTAGAAAAAATTGTAATTAATGTTGCCAGAGATATTGCTGATATTTATTATGACTTTAATAAAGCTACCTTACGTCCAGAGTCAATGGTTGCTTTAGATAGCCTTGTTACCTTTATGGAAGATAATATTAAAATTACCGTTGAGATAATGTCTCATACCGACTTTAGAGGAAAAGATGAAGCTAACTTAAAATTATCCGATGCACGTGCAAAGTCGGTAGTTGATTATTTGAAGTCAAAAGGTATTGAGGCAGACCGTCTCAAATGGCATGGCTACGGAGAGTCTGTTCCTCATGTTGTTACGGCAAAAGATGCAGCTGAATATTCTTTCTTAAAAGAAGGAGACGAGCTAAGTGTTGATTTCATTAATAAACTGAAAAGTAAAGATGAAAAAGAAATTTGCCATCAATTAAACAGAAGAACACAATTTAAGATTTTATCATCTGATTTTGAGACACAAAAGGAACAATTGATTATTCCTCAAGAGCCTAAGGATGATGGAAGCGATGAAGGAGATTATTAGATGCAGTTAATCAATAACATAGCGATACAGGATATTTTTAATGAATAGAACATCTAATCAGTAGGTGCATATTAAAACGTCTCGATGTATCGGGACGTTTTTTATTTCTCAAAAGATAAAAATGCAAGAACAACTAAAATATAATAAACGAGGTGTGTCAGCATCAAAAGAAGATGTTCATGATGCAATACGAAATATAGACAAAGGTCTTTACCCAAATGCCTTTTGTAAGATTATACCTGATTTTCTTGGCGGCGATGAGGAATATTGTAATATTATGCATGCAGATGGTGCCGGTACAAAATCTTCATTAGCATATATGTATTGGAGAGAAACAGGTGATTTGTCTGTCTGGAAGGGTATTGCTCAAGATGCAATAATAATGAACCTTGATGACTTGCTTTGCGTAGGTGCTACTAATAACATCCTTTTGTCTTCAACAATTGGCAGAAATAAAAATTTGATTGGTGGCGATGTTATCTCAGCAATAATAAACGGAACAGAGGAATTACTCGATGAGCTTAGAAGTTTAGGTATTGGAATATTCTCAACCGGTGGCGAAACAGCTGATGTTGGTGATTTAGTTAGGACAATTATTGTTGATTCAACGGTTACAGCCCGAATGAAAAGGAGTGATGTTATTTCAAATGACAACATAAGTCCCGGTGATGTAATAGTTGGTTTATCTTCGTATGGGAAAGCTAATTACGAAAAGAATTATAACGGTGGGATGGGAAGTAACGGTTTAACGTCTGCACGTCATGATGTTTTCTCGAAATATCTAGCCGAAAAGTACCCTGAGAGTTATGATAATTCTATTCCCTCAGAACTGGTTTATTCCGGCTCTTATAAACTTACCGATGAAATTGGCAATTTAGGAATTGATGCAGGAAAGCTTGTTTTATCTCCAACACGCACTTATGCACCTGTAATTATGAAGCTCTTATCAAAGCTCAGGAAAAATATTCATGGAATGGTTCATTGTTCCGGTGGAGCTCAGACTAAAATATTGCATTTTGTTGATAAACTGCATATTATTAAAGATAATATGTTTGATGTTCCACCTCTTTTTGAGATAATAAAAAATGAATCAGGTACAGATTGGAAAGAAATGTATAAGGTATTCAATATGGGACATAGATTTGAAATTTATTTATCAAAAGAATATGCAAATGATGTTATTGCTATCTCTGAAAGCTTTGGTATTGAAGCGAAAATAATCGGAAGATGCGAGGCGTCAGACAACAAAAAACTTACTATTATTACAGATAATGGTAAATTTATTTATTGAACTAAACAAGGAGTTATATGAGTAATAAAGTAATGATATTAGAGAAACTAGAGGGCATTAAAATACGTTTTGATGAGGTTGCTCAGTTAATAAACGACCCGGAGGTTGTTTCTGATATGAAGAAATATGTAAAACTGCACAAAGAGTATAAAAATCTTGAACCTATAATTAATAAATTCAAGGAATTTAAAAACGTTTTGAGCAATATTGATTCTGCCAAAGAAATGCTTGCAGAGGAAACGGACGAAGAGATGCGTGAAATGGCAAAGATGGAATTAGATGAGAATATCAGTCGGCAGGCTGAGCTGGAATCCGAAATTCGTTTGTTGCTTATTCCTAAAGACCCTGAAGATGATAAGAATGCTGTTATGGAGATACGTGCCGGAACAGGAGGTGATGAAGCAAGTATCTTTGCCGGTGACTTGTACAGAATGTATACTAAATATTGCGAAAGCAAAAAATGGAAAGTTGAGGTAACTTCTTTTACCGAAGGAACAGTAGGTGGCTACAAAGAAGTAATTCTGAGAGTTACAGGTGCAGGGGTTTACGGTTTGTTAAAGTATGAATCGGGTGTTCATAGGGTACAAAGAGTTCCACAAACTGAAACACAAGGTAGGGTTCATACTTCTGCTGCCTCGGTTGCTGTTCTGCCTGAGGCTGATGAGTTTGATGTAGAATTAAAGACTTCGGATATTCGCCGTGACGAGTTTTGCTCTTCCGGCCCTGGCGGACAATCGGTTAATACAACATATTCAGCAATAAGATTAACACATATCCCTACAGGTCTTGTTGTTACATGCCAAGACCAGAAATCTAAGCTTAAGAATTACGATAAAGCTTTTGCCGAACTTCGTACCCGACTTTATAATCTGGAATATCAGAAATATTTAGACGATATCTCAAGTAAGCGTAAAACAATGGTTTCAACCGGCGACAGGTCTGCAAAGATTCGTACCTATAACTGGCCTCAAGGTAGAGTTACAGATCATAGAATTGGCTTAACACTTTATAATTTGTCAGCAATAATTGATGGAGATATTCAAGGAATTATTGATAAGTTGCAGATGGCTGAAAATGCAGAAAAATTAAAAGAGGTAGAAAATTAGAATTCACTTTAAGACGATGATTTATACAGAATTGTATCAAAATATTCTTAAAAAGAAAAGTTTCTTATGTATTGGGCTTGATAGTGATATTGATAAAATACCCCAACACTTGTTTAAAACTGATGACCCTGTATTTGAGTTTAATAAACAGATTATTGATGCTACAAATAAATATGCTGTTGCATACAAACCCAATATTGCTTTTTATGAATCTAACGGCGTAGAAGGATGGAGAAGTCTTGAGAAGACAATCCAATATCTAAACAGTAATTATCCGGATGTTTTTCTTATTGCTGATGCAAAACGAGGCGATATAGGTAATACATCAAAAATGTATGCCAAAGCTTTTTTCGATAAAATGAATTTTGATGCAATAACAGTTGCACCTTATATGGGAAGTGATTCTGTTTCACCGTTTTTAAGTTATACCGGGAAATGGCTTATTCTTTTAGCACTTACTTCAAATAAGGGTGCTTTTGATTTTCAACTCACAGTAAATAATGAAAACGATAATAAGCTTTTTGAGGAGGTTATCACCAAATCAAAGGAATGGGGTGATAAAAATAATATGATGTATGTTGTTGGAGCTACTAAAGCAGATATGCTAAGAGAAATAAGAAAGATTGTGCCAAATCATTTCCTTCTTGTTCCCGGTGTTGGTGCACAGGGTGGTAGTTTACGGGAGGTTGCAAAATATGGTATGAATGATAACTGTGGCTTATTAGTAAATTCTTCGAGAGGAATAATTTTTTCAGGAAATGGAAAAGATTTTGCAGAGAAAGCTGCTCAATCTGCTCACATCCTTCAACTTGAGATGGCTGAATTATTAGATAATTACAAAGCTGGAAAGATCAATTAACAAATTATTATGAGTATTACAATTCTTGGTATTGAGTCTTCATGTGATGATACGTCGGCTGCGGTAATTCGTGATGGTGTAATATTATCAAATTTTATTGCTAATCAGGATGTTCATGCAAAATATGGTGGTGTGGTTCCGGAGCTTGCTTCACGAGCTCATCAACAAAATATAATACCTGTTGTTGACAGGGCAATAACAGAGGCAGGTATCTCAAAATCTGATATAGATGCTGTTGCTTTTACCAGAGGTCCGGGTTTATTGGGCTCTTTGTTGGTGGGTACTTCTTTTGCAAAAGGTTTTGCTTTGGCTAATAATATTCCGCTTATTGAAGTTAATCATCTTCAGGCACATATACTGTCACTTTTTATCAAAGAAACTGATAAAAATATAGAGACTCCGGATTTTCCATTTTTATGCCTATTGGTTTCCGGTGGAAATTCACAGCTGATTGTCATTCGTGATTATTTCGACATGGATATTATAGGTCAAACAATTGATGATGCAGCTGGTGAGGCTTTTGATAAATGTGCTAAAGTTATAGGATTGCCATATCCGGGTGGACCTGTTGTAGATAAATATGCAAAGCTGGGTAATCCTGATGCTATTGCTTTTAATAAGCCCAAAATTCAAGGGCTTGATTATAGCTTTAGCGGATTAAAGACTTCATTCTTATATCATATTAGAGACAGTATTAAAATTAATCCTAATTATATCGAAGATAATTTATATGACTTATGTGCATCTTTACAGAAAACAATTATTGATATATTAATGGGAAAATTAAGACGCGCAGTCAGGGAAACAGGAATTACAGAGATTGGACTTGCAGGTGGTGTATCAGCAAACTCAGGACTACGAAATGCATTGTTGGCTGATGCCGGAAAAAGAAACTGGAAAGTTCACATCCCACCGGTTAAATATACTACTGATAATGCTGCAATGATAGCGATTACAGGCTATTTTAAATTTCTGAATAAAGACTTTGTGGGGCAGGATGTTGCACCTCAGGCAAGAATGGATGTTTAGCCTAAGCAGTTTTAGTCACTATTTCTTTTATTTAATAAGTATTTATTTATTGATAATTGAAAACAAAAAAAAGAATCTATTTAAGTGTATAGAAAATAGACATCTCGGCTGTAACATTATAGAGCTCAAACATATGATAACTTGCAAATCCTGCCATAAAACTTACGTTTATCGGGTCAAGAATTTTAAACTCAAAGCCAAGCCCTAAACTATGTATGAAATCAGATTTTGTTTCATCAGGCTCATAATAAAAATTATCATCTGAATAATGATTTCTTTTGTAGTAGTAATGATTTCCCTGATAAGCAAAAAAGTTTAAGCTTTTTCTCTCATCTAATTTATATAAAAATGTTACACCAAGGCTATGTCTTGTAATATTTTCATTCTTAAATGGTGCAAAAACAAACTGAACGCCAAGTTTATTTTTATAAACTCTATAAGATAAACCATATCCGGTTGAAAAACCTGCTGCTGCACCAAGTGAGTGCTCAAATTTCAGCAAGTTATTTTTATTTGTTGTATTTTCCTGTGCATTTATTCCTGAAAAAATAAGAAGCAGCATTATAAGCAAAAATAGACCTTTGTTTTTCATAGTTTTTGTATTAAAATGAGAATCTTTTATTTTGATAAAGATAGCAAGTTTTAGCTAATATTCAAAGTAAGATTTTAGTTTGTAATATGCTTAATGAAATTGATAATTGCTTAGTTAATCGCAGTGTCATTATTTTTGCAAAAAGAGCAAAAATACCGCCACTGCTTTTTGTGTTGTAATAATTATACCACGGGTTGGTGCCGATGGCTATAACTATTTAAACCCTTTTGGGTTATGACAAAAATTATCCTGTGGTTTTTTATCCCATTCACAATTGATAATTCACAATTGATAATTATAAAAAGGTGTCGCTCTTTC
>JANTGP010000151.1 GCA_024762835.1 Bacteroidota bacterium | reverse complement strand
TTTCAAGTACGATACAGGAAAAATTTGAACGCCTAAATGCTTTTCATCCGAACGTATATGTTACCGCCGAAATGCCCGATGATTTATCCTATTTTGATTTATTGGTCATTGACAGCGTTAATGAAATGAACATGCAACCTGATGATATACGCAATATCCAAGAAACTTACCCGAATCTTTCCACTTGGCAAATCTTTAAAGCTACAAAAGAGGGCAAGTTTTTAGGGCAATCGGATTTTGGGCATCTGTGCCAAGCGGAGTTGGTTTGTGAAGACGGCTTTTGTCAGGCTCATAAGAATAGGTTTGGGGGGAATGTTAAGGTTGGGATTGAGTTTTAGCTTGCATTGTTTTTATGCTTTTTATAAGTATATTAGCGTTTATATTCTAATCAGAGGAATACCGATGCAATATATTTATTTAACAAAAAAAATATAGACATATGGAATTGATGAACATAACTTATTCAGTGGCAAGGTCTTTAAACAGATTTTATGGAGTTAAAAAGAAAACTATACCATATTTTAAGAAATATCTGTTAAAATATCATATCTATCCTATTATTAAAGAAATTGCCGATATAAAGATACATGAAAAAGAATTTGTAACTTTGAAAGAAGCAATATTATCCGATTCTTTTAACGGATTAATAACACATTTTCTACACCCAAATGATTATAAACTAAATGCCAAAGATATTGCAGTTTCATTATATGTCGGAGCACAAGGATATTCAGACAATCTTATTTTAAATTCTTCTGTAATAGATTCTTCATTGTACTTGACGAAAAAAATAAAAGAACTTTTTGAGTTTGATGAAATTTTAAAGTATAATTTATCTCAGTTCGGTAAAGATACATCGTATATTGATACAACAGTTGAAAGAAAAAAAATTAATGATGCTTTTAATGATAAGAAAATACTATTTACAGAATATTTCAATAGATATAGTTCAGAAGGATATTCAGAAACTATGACAGTTTATTACCCTGGAAATGGAAAAAGTTGGGTTGATTATATTGAAGATGAAAGTCTGAAAGTTTCTTTATTTAAACATGACATTCCTCGTGGTTTCTTTTTAATGGGACTTGATTATTACTCAGAAAAATCCGGTTGGCTCAAAACTGCAATTCAAACTAAAGAAAATGAATACTTTAATCCTATAAGTAGTTATAAAGATAATATTATATGGCAATTATAAAGACTAAGCAAGCCAAAATATTTTTGGGGTGTAACAAAAAAGTTCAGTCAAAGATAGTTGACTGAACTTTAAAACCATAAAAACACCAAAGCACAAATTTATAAAGACATTAATGAAATTTACCCAAACATTTTCTCAAAAACAGGTTTTAATCTCATAAGCTTTTCAAAGTTCTCTTTTTTGCCTACCTCATATTGTTCATTGCAATAGGTTCTCATGGCATCTTTTATTTTTGGTAAATCGGGGTTTCCGACTGCTTCTGCCAGTAATACTTTTCTAAAGGGTAAAGCTTCAATGTCAGATATCTTCATAACTTCATCTGTAATTTCAATAGACTTGTTTAAGGTTTTTTCGCAATTTTCAATAGAACGGTAATACTCAATTTTTTCTTTGTAGATTGTACCAAACAGATGTTTGATGAACTCTTTTAGTTCAACATTGTTCATGTGGCCTATTACTGATGTAGTTTTTGTAATATTATCAGCAAGACCTAAATTATAAACATCAACACTTATTGTTGGATACATTACATTTTTTTGAATCATTAATTCATCAATATATACTCTCCACTTTTCTTCAATACTTTTATGATAGAAATGGACAAATGAATGAAGTACTTCTTGACCTGCTACTCTTTGACAGTAATATGAGATATCAACAATCATGTCCTTGTCTTCTTTCACAAACTTAAAGTCTCTTGTTAATGTATATTTAGGGAAAAGAATTTTTAGTTCATTTTTTATTGTTCTTTCAATATTATATAACTTTATATTTGTC
This sequence comes from Bacteroidota bacterium, assembly GCA_024762835.1. GTDB lineage: Bacteria > Bacteroidota > Bacteroidia > Bacteroidales > M50B96 > JANTGP01. Next base: position 5,590 of record JANTGP010000151.1, on the reverse strand, counting down.
ATAATTATGGTTTCTTTAAAATATTTACTAAATCTAAAAGCTCATCTACTGTAAAAACTTCTACTCTTTTTATTTTTAAAACTGCACCTTCTGGTAATTGAAATCCATTTAACATCCTTTTGGATTCATTTAAAGTAACAACAGCTTCATTAGAACCGCCACCAAAAGCATTTACAATTTTATTTTGAGCAGGTGTAAAAACTACATCGTGAAAGTATTTATTATCAATATAGATACAATCGTCAAAGTTATAACTGTTACCAACTTTTTTTACAAATAATAAATCCGGAACAGGGTTTCTTCCGCTAATATTAACACTCGGCTTAACGACTAATTCATAATTATTGTTCTTCAATGCAGTTAGTCTGCTTACAACATTATCAGATAATTTTGTATATGAACCGCTAAGCCAACCTTGTGAAATAATAATTTCCATCTCATCATCAAAGATTTGACCCAATGGGCTTCCGCCTAATCCTCCTAACTTCTTGCTTGTTCCCTGATGTATAACATCAATATCGTCAATGTATTTTGAAAAGTTTGTAGGTAATTGGTTTGAGTAGGACAGTTTTCGCATGGGGTATTTTGCCCACCATGTTTCTTCAACCAATCTGAATTTATCAAATAAATCAGTTGCTTGGCTAAATTCATTTGCAATGCCGGGATAATCGTTTAGCAAATTATCCAGCTTCGTTAATAAAGTATTATCCCATTGTTTGCTGTGTAAAAGAACTTTTAAATCATTCGGTAATGTTCTTATGTGAGCATAGTTTGAGAACAGATCAACTGTATTGGTTAATTGCAGATATTTCTGCCCGTTGTTAGCTGCTACTACTTCAATATCTCCGATTTTTTGAATACTGTTTGCATGATAACCAATTTGTCCGAATTTGGTAATAACATTATCAACAGTTATCGGCGGATTTGCATTGGTTGGTAACCATCTTATATTCTCTGTAAGCGTAGGGACATTATTTATAAAATCAATTTTTGACAGGCCTAACTGATTGCTTCCTTGTTTAAAAACTAAACTGCCGTTATCAATAATGATGTTGGCCGTACTTCCCATTGAGCGATGTACTTTAAGCTTGAATTCCAATAGTTTACCGACTAATTCGTTAGCACGAGCCACATCACTGAAAGAGTTACTCTTTAATACATTTAACAGTTCATCAATTCTTGTAAGATAAGCTATTTTTTCTGCATGATTCCCATGTTGTGCCACAGCAGTTGCAACTTGATCGGCTTGATTTATTGCCATTTGGAAGTCAGTTATTCTTGCTACACCGTTAACATTAGTGGTTGTAAAATTAAACAGTCCAAAGCCTCTTCCGAGCATATAGAGGTTGTACAAACCGTAAGTGGCATCCCAGAGTTGAGCAGCTTCAACACCGAATTCATTCTCAAATTCATTTCTGTTAATGGTAATTGCAATATCAATTGCAGCCGCACCAATTTCAATGTACAGCAAAGCTGTTGAACCTCCTGCTGTAATAGGTGCAGTTGCTATTGCTATGGCGTCAAAAAATAATCTAATTCCGTCCGCTCTGTGTTCGTTGTTAATATTTTCACTTATGTTATAAAGTAAAATTGCCGGTACTGTGACTTGTTGTCCGGCTTCCAACCCATATTCAGGAAAATCATCTTGAATCAAAATTACAACATCATCAAATGGAGAACAATTAAACTTTCTTAACCGAGGGTAAATGTTTAATAAGTCTGAGTATTCTTCTTCTAATTCAATTTCGTTCCCGTCTAAGTCAGCACGTATTCTATTCTGAAAGCTTTCAATAAAATTCGTATTATATAGTGTGAATACATTTGTTACAGCGTAATCGTAATCACCAAAATGATTATTATTGATATAGTCATAGTAATCATTAACATAACCATTTGTCAACTCCTCATTACTTTCAGTTCTATTTGAATTAATCCATTCGGTTATCAAAGAAGAAAATTGAATTCGTTCGGGTTTATCCAGTGCACTCCAAATACTTGTGAATAATGTGTAATTATTATCATTTCCCTTTAACTTAGAAATAAATAATTGTATTGAATCCGGATTATTTATTGTTGCAATTAGATTAACTATTGATTCTTCTGAACGATCCAAAATTGTATTGCCCTCAATTAATTTGTTAATGATAGTTATCTTTTCATCTACCGAATATTTTTCAAAAAAACAATCCCAATTATCTGTAATAATATCATCTCCCAATAAGGGTTTTACCAAGTTATATACATCTTCTTTTGTAGCATTGGAAGGTATATTAAAATTTTCAAGAGCATTAGATATTACAGGATAATAATTAACATCAAAATCTTTCCAATGGTTAACCAAAAGTAAATCATCAGCTGTTTCAGGTTCATAAGAATCTGAAAAAGCTGGAACTTCATGTGTTTCATAAGTACCCGGATTAATACCGGCAGGAGTATAATAACTCACATATTTTGTGATAAACTGTAGCATTCTTCCCGGAATACCGTTTGTAAAACAAGCTTTTAATATTTCATGTTTTTGAAGTTGAGTGGCATGAATGAATACATAGGCATTATTCCCATAAAAGCCGGATACATTATTTTGATCAATATGATCTATTATAAATTGTTTTACTTCAACATCGTAGTCAGGTTTAAAACGGGCATATACTTCATTTGTTTTTGTTATTTCAGATATTCTGCTGGCTAAGAAGTCAAAGTCTTCATATTGTCCGGCAGCCCTGTACGTTTCTCCTCCTTCTTGTGGTGTTATGCTGACTTTACCGACTTTATATATGATATTTCCGGAGCTTACAGCTGGGAAACCGACTATTGCACTGTCTATGGAAATATTGGTTAAGGTGTCGAAATACTTTTCATTAGATGAGGTTGAATAACCGACAAACTGGTTTTGAACACAATCCCATTTTGCTCTAAAATTCTTCTTATCCCATTTAAAACTTGAAAGCGTTCCAAACGGTAATACCCTAAAAGGGTTTGCTTCATCATTATCACATGTACTTGCATCTCCCGTACTGAAAACAACTTCTGTAATATCACCGGGAACAGTTATGGGTAAACCCGCTCTGGAAATAAAAGTGAAAGTTCCGTCAGGTTCATTTTTAAAAACATCTAAGCTTTCAATATTGATAACAATTGCCTTTTCCCCTTCTTCCTCATCCTGTGCCCAATTAAACAAGCGGTTCTGCGGATCGTGAATTACATCCCATTGATATTTTACAAGCTCAATACCCCCGTTGTAATCCATCAGGTTTTGGGTGGTGTATTGTTCTATGTTGTATTTGCTGCTGAATGTGTGTTTTAATTGAAATGCTCCATGTGCAAGTTCGTGTGCAACGGTTTTGGTGATTTTGTCGCTGCTTTCGTTTGCTGCATCAAAAAGAAAACCGAAACGACTTCTTAGGGGCATATCGCCGAGCAGTTGGCCTTCATCGCTGTTGCCGCCTTCAAAAAAGAAGAGGTAAAGGGATTCTTCATCCGTGCCTCTTTGTTGGGTGTAGGCATCTCGTAAGGCTCGCATTTCTTGGGTGTAGGCCGACCAAAATTCGCTGCCGGAGGCTTGCAAGCCGTCATTATCTTCATCCCAAGATGTATCGGTAAAAGGCTCGTCAATTGTTAGCGTCCAATTAATATAGTAAGGGGCATAAATTTCATTCAGTAAGTCTTCGGATATTTTGTCTTCAATATTAAAGTTACTCATAGGAATGCAAGTTACTTGCATTTCCTTTTTTGGGTAGGAGGCTATCCGCAGTTTTCCAAGTGAGCGTGTGGTGCTGTCATCGGGCATGTAAATGGCATATATCTCTATGCCGTCTCGGTTTCTGCCGCCTGTGGATTCCAACTCGTACCAACCGTTATTGTATTCGGCAAAAAATTCTGTTCCGGCAGGGGTTAAGAATTTTAGTTTTGCGGGGTCTTCTATGCTTCCGGTTGTTATACGTGCTTTAATGCCGTCTGATTTTCCGAGCGGAATGAGTTTCCACGGTACGTAATAATCTCCGAGCAATTGATATTCATTATCGAAAGGCGAATTTTCATATTTCGGGTTACGGTTATTGAACGCCCATTGTCCGTTGTTCTCAAAGGTAACCCTCAGGGTGCTGTCTAATTGATCGTATAAACTTGCCGTAGTGTTGTAATCTTCGGGGGAAACAGCTCCCCCCGAAGTACCTATTTCTGTTATATTACCGAGAGAATCAACGGCATACAGTGTGCCGTCGGAATCTTCTATGGTGGTTCCGCTTGCAAGGTCATCAACGGTTTCGGTTGTCGTTCCGCCTATGGTTATGGTGCCGTCTCCGTTAACAGTAATTGTGGTATTGTCATCAATCGGATAATCAAGCGTTATGGCGGCAGAATCTTGTCCGGTGATAAGGAGCTTTTTTGTTTCTTGTGCAAGTGTGATATTATTTGCTGCAAAAACAAACAGAATTATAAATAGTATGGTATGTTTCAGATGTTTTATCATTAGTTTCCCGATACAAAAATATCATTATTTTTTCCTTTTAAAAATTAGGACAAATAAACAATAATAAATGCTCTCGCATTTAAGTAGCTGCAAACTGCTGTTTAGAAGTAGTTAATACTACTCAGAACGACTGTTGTTATTCTTTATGTTGTTCTACTTTGAACCGGTATAACCGAAGAGCATTATCTGTTTATTGTTTCCCTATGCCGAACAAGTTTAAAAATCAATTTTGATTATGATAACTTTTCCAATTGCTTATAACTTGTTGTCTTAATTCATCATAAGTAATATTAAATAATTTACCTTCAAACCCAAATAAATCATATATATATTTCTTTATATATTTTTCATCATTGTAGAATGTTGGAGGAGGTGTATAAACAGATTTATCAATTAACTTATTATTTTTAAAAGAAACTGTGAATTTATAATTAAACTTTTCAGCTAAATAATTTTCTAATACTGTACCAAACAATAATGTTCCTAAGCTATTATTTGTTTCTGTCAATTGGTCATAAGTCAAAAACTTTATAAAGCCAAATTCAAAAGGGAAAATATCAGACAGTTCATCGTATATGTATTTGTTGACTGATATTATATCCCATGGTCTGATTTTCGATTCTAAAGCATCATTTTCAACTTCTTTATATATAACATGTTTACTTGAAAGTACTTCATCTAATGCAGAAAAAGCTTTTTTATTGCTTATATATATTATCTCTGATAACAATCTTTTTTGCGGTTCATCATAATTTATAGTATCTATATATTCAGCAAGAAAACTGTTAATAACTAATTCTAATGCTTGGGTGTCGTTTAATTTTGCTCTAACAAATAATGGTAAATCATTCTCTTTTAGAAGGTCATCTTTTAATAAATTACTTATATTACATTGCCCCAATATATAATAAATGTTGAATTTATCATTTTCATTTAATATCTGAAAAAAATCACTTTTATATAAATATACATATTCCTCCATGTTTTCTTTATAGTATTTGTGAAAAGAATGTTTAGTTATCTTCGATAAATTACTGACAGCCTTTTTATAAGTTCTGATATTTGAAGAAGTTTCCTGTGACTTTTTAATTAAACTTATTATTGTCTTAATCTCTTCAAAAT
>JANTGP010000150.1 GCA_024762835.1 Bacteroidota bacterium | reverse complement strand
ATAGACTCAAAAAATGTTATAAAACAAATTATCAAAGACCTTAGTCTTGATGAGCAGATTTATAAACCAAATGTGATTTTAGGTAGAATATCGTCTGCAAAGAATAATTTGTTTACGGCAGATGGTTATTTGAGTAGTACAAAAATTATTGCTCGCGACAAACAGTCAAGAAGACCGGAAACAGGAAATATTTTTAAGCATTACGAGAACAGATGCAAATCTGCCGGAGCAATGGATTTTGACGATCTTCTTCTGAATACAAATATTTTGTTTCGCGACCATCCTGACGTGCTTGAGAAATACCAAAAACGTTTTCAATATATCTTGGTTGACGAGTATCAAGATACGAACTTCTCTCAGTATCTGATTGTGAAAAAACTTGCAGCCCTGCATAATAATGTATGTGTTGTTGGCGACGATGCTCAAAGTATTTATTCGTTTAGAGGTGCTAAAATCGAAAATATATTAAACTTTCGTAAGGATTATCCGAATTACAAACTCTTTAAGCTTGAGCAGAATTACCGTTCAACCCAGAATATTGTAAATGCAGCAAATAGTCTCATATCAAAGAATAAATCGCAGATTAAAAAAGAAGTTTATTCAAAAAATGATGTTGGCAATAAAGTGAAAATTTTAAAAGCCTACACAGATGGTGAAGAAGGTGTATTGGTTGCAAATACAATGATAGATTTGAAGTTGCAGGAGAGATTAAAATATAATGACTTTGCGATTTTGTATAGAACCAATGCTCAATCGCGTATTATGGAAGAGGCAATGAGGAAATTGAATATTCCATATCGCATTTATGGTGGTATCTCCTTTTATCAGCGAAAAGAAATAAAAGATTTAATTGCATACTTTCGTGTGGTAATTAATCACCACGATGAAGAATCGATTAAAAGGATAATAAACTTTCCTGCTCGTGGTATTGGAAAAACCACAATGAATAAGCTAATTGATTTTGCTTTTAATAATAATTTAAATCTTTGGGATGTACTAAAATCATTACCTGAAAGAAACCCGGGATTGAATAATCCTACTATCATAAAATTAAAAAAATTTGTTGATTTAATAGAAGGTTTTGCTATTGGTATTGATAATCGCGATGCCTATGAAAGTGCACTGCAGATTGCTAAAGAAACAGGAATTTTAAAAGAAGTTCACGACGATAATTCAACTGAGGCAATGAGCCGCCTTGAGAATATTCAGGAACTTCTGAACGGTATTAAAGAATTTACACTTAAATCAGCTGAAGATAAAACGATACCGCTTTTTCAGTTTATCGAAAATGTTTCTTTACTAACCGACCAGGATACTGATAAAGACTTAGATCAGGATAAACTTACAATGATGACTATTCATGCTTCGAAAGGGCTTGAATTTAAATATGTTTTTATTGTTGGTGTAGAAGAGCAATTATTTCCGTCGCAACTTTCAACCGGTAGTATTGAGGAACTCGAAGAGGAAAGGCGATTGTTTTATGTTGCATTGACAAGAGCCGAAAAGTCTGTATTTGTTTCATATGCAAAATCGAGGTTTCGTTGGGGAACGATAAACAATTGTTTGCCAAGTCGATTCATTAAAGATATTGATCCAAAGTATTTAGACGAGCCTGAAGACGATCTACAAGATTTGTTTTTTGATAGTTCGCCTAGTAAAACTAAGAAAGCAAAATACAGAATACCCACCGCTAACAAAACAGCAAAAAAGCCTGCTTCAATTGCACCTGCTCAGGTATCGCCTAAGCTTAGGAAACTAAGTGACACGAGTAATGCTCTACATCAAACAAATGAAGATGTGGCAGCAGCAGGAAAAATTGAGGTTGGAATGCGAGTATATCATGATAGGTTTGGTGAGGGTAAAGTTCTTGAGTTGGATAATGAATTGCCAAATCAAAAAGTAATTGTTCAATTCAATACATCAGGACAAAAACAACTTCTGTTAAAATTTGCAAAATTACGTATCTTAGGCAGATAGCTTAATATTATAATTTAGCCCATAAATAAATTATTTTTGTGTATAACATTTAAATATATATATTTGCAACACACACATTTATAGAACTACTTTCTCATACAAATTAAGAAAACTACATTATATAATGGATTATAATACAGATAGAAAAAAAATTATATTACCCGAATACGGAAGAAACATACATAAAATGGTTGATTATTTAAAGACCATTGAAGACTCTGAAAAAAGAAACAAAATGGCTAATATAGTTATTGGAATAATGGGAAATATGAATCCCCACCTTAGAGATATTAGCGATTTTAAACATAAGCTGTGGGACCATTTATTTATTATGGCTGATTTTAATCTTGATATTGAATCACCATATCCGATTCCAACTCGGGAAACAATGTCGGAAAAACCCAATCGTGTTCTTTATCCCAGTAATAACATCAGGTTTAAACATTATGGTAAAACTGTTGAAAATATGGTTGCAAGTATTGTTGAATTTGAAGATGGCGAAAAGAAAAATTCTCTTATCGTTATTATGGCAAATCACATGAAGAAAAACTATTTGTCATGGAATAGAGAGAGTGTGACAGACGCTTTAATTTTTAGAGATTTAGAGATTTTATCGAAAGGGAAACTGAAGATTCCTGAAGGACTGGTACTTACAGAAACAAAAGATATTATCTCTCATAAACCCAAAAGGAAAAAATCAAACAGAGGGCAATCTCGAAATAGTGACAGAAAATCAAGATATGATTCAAGACGATAATTGAATATTTTGTCTCATAATATACAGTGCAAACCTGTTGATAAGAAAATTGTTTTTTCTTGAAGCAGGTTTTTTTTATCTGTTTGAAGTAAGTAATTTAGCAACATTATTTAATGCTTGATTAATAAAGTTTGTAAGATGGCTAGATTTGAAATTACCGGTGGAAAAATATTACATGGTGATATTATACCCCAAGGTGCAAAGAATGAAGCTTTACAGGTTATTTGTGCAGTTCTGCTAAGCCCCGAAGAAATAACAATAAAAAATATTCCAAATATTAGAGATGTTAATAAGCTGATAGATCTTTTAGCTTCGCTTGGCGTTGAGGTGAATAAAATCAATGAGTCATCTTATTCATTTAAGGCGGCGAATATTAATATTGATTACCTCACAACCGAAGATTTTAAAATTAAAGGTGCAGGACTTCGCGGTTCAGTGATGACTTTAGGTCCTTTATTGGCACGCTTCGGCAAAGCATATATGCCAAAACCGGGTGGAGACAAAATTGGGCGTCGTCGTTTAGATACTCATATTGTCGGTTTGCAAAAGTTGGGTGCAAAATTTAGCTACGACCCCAAAGAAAGTTTTTACAGGGTTGAGGCTGATAGTCTGTCAGGTAGTTACATGCTGCTTGATGAAGCCTCTGTAACAGGTACGGCAAATATTATTATGGCAGCTGTTTTGGCAAATGGTAAAACAACAATCTATAATGCAGCCTGCGAGCCTTACATACAGCAACTTTGCAAGATGCTGAATAGCATGGGAGCAAAAATTACAGGAGTAGGTTCAAACCTTCTGAATATTGAAGGTGTTGATTATTTAGGTGGTTGCGAGCATCGTGTCTTGCCGGATATGATTGAAATAGGAAGTTTTATCGGGATGGCTGCAATGACTCATTCCGAAGTGACAATCAAAGATGTTTCATATGACAGCCTTGGATTAATTCCTGATGCTTTCAAACGATTAGGTATTAAACTGGAAAGAAAGAATGACGATATATTTATTCCTCATCAGGATTATTACGAGATAGAATGTTTTATTGATGGCTCAATTATGAATATCTCGGATGCAATCTGGCCGGGTTTAACACCTGATTTACTAAGCGTATTTCTTGTTGTTGCAACACAAGCAAAAGGAAGTGTTCTCATACATCAGAAAATGTTTGAGAGTAGACTCTTTTTTGTTGATAAATTGATTGACATGGGTGCTCAGATAATACTTTGCGACCCACACAGGGCGACCGTAATTGGATTAAATAATTTCCAAAGATTACGTGCAACGGTTATGGTTTCTCCCGATATCAGGGCAGGAGTTGCCTTACTTATTGCAGCAATGTCGGCTGAGGGTACAAGCATTATTCATAACATCGAACAAATTGACAGAGGTTATCAAAACATTGAAACACGATTAAATGCAATTGGTGCGGATATTCGCCGTTTTGATTAATAAATAGTTAGAGCTTTAATATAAAAGATATGAAAAAGATAATTGGTACTATATTTATTTTAAGTTTATTGTATATTTCATCTTGTAAAAAGATAGATAAGTATACTCAGTTTGATATTCCTTATAACACAGAGGTAAGCATTCCGCCAACGTTAGGAATCAATCTGCCATTTAATATCTTTACCCCCGATATTGAAACAAACTCAGAATCATCATTTGAGATAAATGATACCAGAAAAGATTTAATCGAAGAGGTTAAGCTTACAAGCATAAAAATGAATGTAAAGTCACCATCAGATGGTGACTTTAGTTTCCTGAAGTCTATTATTATTTACCTTTCGGCTGATGGTTTGCCCGAAATAGAAATAGCCAGAAGCGACAATATTCCTTCTGATGTTGGCAATGAATTAAATCTTGACCCAACAAATATAGATTTTCAGGAGTATATTAAAAAAGACCAGATTAAGCTACGAGTTAATACAGTTACCGATCAACTTTTGATGACAGAATATACTTTGGGAATTGAATGCATATTTCATGTTGATGCTAAGATTCTTGGTATTTAAATCAGTAAAAAAATAGCATAAAAAGCGTATTAAAATATTCAATTGCAATTACATATTGATTGAGTACTTTTGTACAAATTTTTATCAATAAAAGAACAAGGATAAGCATGGGAAATTTAGTTGCAATTGTTGGTAGACCAAACGTTGGCAAATCAACTCTTTTTAATCGTTTAACAGAAACGCGTCATGCTATTGTTGATGAAATGAGCGGAGTTACACGTGACAGACATTACGGCAAATCGGAATGGAACGGTAGAGAATTCTCGGTGATTGATACAGGTGGTTATATCAAAAACTCCGACGATGTTTTTGAGGAGGAAATCAGAAAACAGGTTATTTTAGCCATTGAAGAGGCAGATGTAATTATTTTTATTGTTGACGTATTAAACGGAATTACTGACCTTGACGAGGAGATATCCAGAATACTCAGGAAAGTAAACAAAAAAGTAATTCTGGTTGTAAACAAGGTTGATAATGGCGATCGTATTTATGATGCTCAAGTCTTTTATGGACTCGGATTAGGTGAAATATTTTGTATTTCATCAATTAACGGGTCAGGAACCGGTGATTTATTAGACGAAATTACCGCATCTTTTACAAAGGATGATGAGATTGTGGAAAGTGAAATTCCTCGTTTTACAATTGTCGGACGTCCGAACGTGGGGAAATCATCTTTAGTGAACTCATTACTTGGCAAAGAAAGGAATATTGTTACACCTATTGCCGGAACTACCCGGGACTCGATAAATACAAGATACAATAAATATGGTTTTGAGTTTGACCTTGTTGATACTGCCGGCTTGCGTAAAAAAGGTAAAACAATGGACGACCTTGAGTTTTATTCGGTAATGCGTTCGATAAGAGCCATTGAAAACAGCGATGTATGTATGCTAATGATTGATGCTACCCGTGGGGTTGAGGCTCAGGACCTGAATATATTTGGTCAGATAATTAAAAACAGAAAAGGTGTTGTTGTTATTGTAAACAAATGGGATTTAATAGATAAGGACACAAATACATCAAAAGAACTGACGGAAAAGATTCGTGCAAAATTTGCTCCTTTTAACGACTTGCCAATTATTTTCACTTCGGCAATTACAAAACAAAGAATACATAAGGTTCTTGAAACAGCAATTGAGGTTTATCAAAACAGGAAACGAAAAATTAAAACCTCGAAACTCAATGAGGTGATGCTAAAGGCTATTGAAGATTATCATCCACCATCAGTAAAAGGAAAATACATTAAAATTAAGTATGTAACGCAGTTGCCAACTTTTGCACCAAGTTTTGCATTTTTCTGCAATCTGCCACAATACATTCGCGATCCATACCGTCGTTATCTTGAGAATAAACTCAGAGACGAATATAATTTCACAGGTGTTCCGATTCAAATATTTTTTCGGAAAAAATAATAAATAAAAAGTATAATAGCCTCATAACAATTGCGTTTAAATTGTTTAATGGATTGAATAATTAGCTTTTAAATCGTACTGACAGAATGAAAATAAGAGTAAAAATAGAGTTTTTTGTATTATCAGTAATTCTTGGACTTTTTGTTTTTAATTCTTGTCATGAGATAATCCAATATTCTGAGATCCCGGAAATTAAATACAAAAGTCATATTGCTAAAGATACTTTTGATTTACTGGATAATCCAACCCGCTTTGTTGAGCTTACCTTTTCAATAATTGATGGTGATGGTGATTTTGGACTTGCCGATGAGGACACCTTACCGCCTTATGATACAATATATAACTTTAACTTCTTCCCAACATTATACGAGAAAACAGATTCAGGTTTTTATAAAGTAGATATTGCATATCCTAATTTCAGGATACCATTTGTAGAGATTGATAATCATAAGGCGTATAAAGCCGATATAAAGATAAAAATGGAGTATATCTACTCACTTCTTCCTCACGATACAATTAAATATGATTTTTATGTGGTAGATAAAGCTCTGAATAAAAGCAATATCTCAACTACACCTGAAATAGTTTTTGAATAAATGCTCCTTACTTTCCTGTGATAGATTAAAGTATAAATACGGTTACAGATTGTTTATTGACACTCTACATGTGATCTGCTACAGTTTGTTCAGCCAAATATTTTCTAAGGGTACGTGTCATTTTCTGAATAACGGTATTAAATATACAATGGTCAAACGGGCATGAAGGTTTGCTAAAAGGGCATTTGCTTATATTAAGTTTCCCATCAATTGCTTCATAAATTTCAATAAAAGTAATATCTTCAGGATTTTTATCTAAGCGATAACCGCCATTACTTCCTCGCTTAGATACAAGAAATCCTTTCCTGGATAATTTATTTAATATTTTTGCTACATGATGGATCGACGAATTAGTCAATTTTGCAATTTGTTTTGCATTAACCAATTCATCGGATTTTGCTATTATTACTACTGCGTGTAGCCCTATTAAGGAAGCTTCTGATATTGTAACTACTTTTGACATTTAATTTGTACTATTAAGTATTTAAGTACCAAAATAAGCAATTATTTTTATAATAATAAAGAAAATACTATAAATATGGCAAATAAATGATGTTTTGTATTTTTCTTATAATACCGATTAGTAAATGAACCCGAAGGTTATCGGATCCGAAACGAAGTGAGGAATCTCAAAATAAGCTTTTAAAGCTTAAGAAGTGCAGACATATTATTTTCTACAATATGAGCCCACCAGGATGAACAAAAACCTTACCCCGTATAAAATTATTATTTGATGAGGACTTTATTTGCCCAGGCTATGAACCATAACTAGCAAAAGCAAGTATACTTTTCTTTTTTGCCCATGGTTTAATAAATTCTGCCTAATCCCAACTATAATTATACATATGTCTTAACTGACTTCTATCTGCAAATGGGTAT
>JANTGP010000149.1 GCA_024762835.1 Bacteroidota bacterium | reverse complement strand
TGCTGCAAAAGGTTGGGAATGATGATGCTTTCAGTTTTAAAAACAACAATGAATGGTTGAAAAAACACCCCGCTTCAGCATTAATTTTTTATAAACCGGAATCAACTTGCGAACAATTAAAAAATACTTATAGAGGAAGTTTTAAAGAATTGGTTTACGGGGCGTTCCCAAAAGAATCTGAAATAATGGAAACGATAAAAAAAGTATCAGAAAGATTAAATAAGATAGAATGGACAATGGAATAACGCACCCTAACAATGTATAAGCATAATGAAGGATAGAGTGTTAAATATGAATGAGATAACTGTGAGTAAAAATTGGTGTAAATTGAAAGTGAAGTGCGTTAAAATCCCATACTACGCTTATCCTCACCGCTGTCGGAATCGTCCTGAATTATGAAATTATTATTATTCAATAATCAATATTAATAAATCGTCATTCAAAATATGAAAAGCTTTATTTCAACAATAAGATATTTCCTTTTTCGTGGAATTCTTTGTTCGTTTCATCTCTATAGATAACTATCCATGTGTATGTTCCGGATTTACCGATTTCTTTATTCTTTATTTTTCCATCCCAACCATGGGAGTAATTAAAGCTTTCAAAAACCTTCTCACCCCAACGGTCGTAAACTAACATATGGTATTGGTCCGGTACAATTCCCGAAATGAATGGTCTGAAGATTCTGTTTGCTTCATTCTCACTTAAAGGTGAAAAAACATTGGGGGCAAAGAATGTGCTCTCTTCGTATACTTGTACGTTTAAAATAGCTGTGTCTAAACAATAATCTTTTGACTCGGTAATTAAGCTAACATTAAAAAAACCTGTATCTTGATAAATATGCTGCACTGTTGTAGCATTGGTGTTAAGTGTTGATCCATCGCCAAAATTCCAATAATAATAATCACCATCTACTGAAAGATTATCAAAATAAACAATAGGTTTTAATATACTAACCATGTCCGGTTCAAGGTAGAAATCAGCTTTTGGCTTTTTATAAACAGTAATCATTTCGGGAAAACGGAAACTAAATACGCAACCGAAAGCTGATGTAACAGTTAAATTTATATCATATACACCGCTGTATTCAAATACATGAACAGGCGAAGGATTAACCGAGTAGCCAAAATCACCATTATCACCAAAGTACCATTCGTATAACTGACCGGCCTGGTAGCTATTATCACTGAATGTTACTTCTAAAGGCTCGCAACCTTCAGTAATATTTGAATTAAAATTACTTGCCGGTAACTCCATAACTATAATGGTGATAGTTGAACTTACCGTTGGTGATCCGCAATTATCAAAACCCTCAATAGTGTATGTGGTTGTGGCTTCAGGACTAATAGAATATGGTAAGGTTACTTCTTCATCATCAATAAAGCCGGTGTATGGTCCACCATTTCCTCCATAAAAATCAGCATATATTTTTGCAGTATCGCCTTGGCAAATAGAGTCTGTGCTTAGATATGCCAGACTTGTTACCTCGGGGAAAATAGAAACAGTAACAGATACTTTGTCAGAAACACAATGATTACTGTCCTCGGCATTAACAAAATATTCTGTTTCAACCACAGGACTAACAGAGATAGAATCCCCTGTTCCTATTCCTTCCCAATAGAATGTATATGGTGTTGTTCCACCATTTGCAAAAGCATATAATGTTATTGATTCACCTTCACAAATTGTTGCATCCAATGAAGTCAATACATCCAGTTGCTCAGGTTCTTCAATTAAAACTCCATCAGTTGAGCTACAATTATTATTATCATGTATTGTAACAGTATAGTAACCTGCCGCAAGATTATATAAATCTTCATCAGTTGAGTTGTTATAACTCCACAAATAATTATATGGTGGTGTGCCTCCACTGACGTTTAAATTAGCAATTCCACTTGTCTCGCCAAAACAAAGAATATCGTTTCCAATAACTGAACTAGTAACCGGGCTTGCCGGTTGATTAACCGTGAATGAAGCTGTAGCTGTACAAACAACGTCATAGGTAACTGTTACATTATAGGTTCCTGCCGTAACATTTAATAAGTTTTGGTCTGAATATCCTGCACTCCAATTAAAAGAATAAATACTATCGCCTCCGCTTACTTCGAGGAAAACTTCTCCTGTTGCATCGCCATAACACAATATATCATTTCCTGATATACTGACATTAAGTGCAGGAGGATTATTCAGTACATAAGATGTAAGATCTGAATTACAATTGCCTTGTGTTATTTGAAGACTAATTGTATGGTCGCCGGCATTTGACCAATTAATAATATATGGTCCTGTATTACTTCCGCTAATAATATTTGCACCGTCAAAATCCCAATTGTAAATGGCAGCCGGACTGGCATTACCTGTATAATTAATAGAAACTTCATCGGCATGACAAATAATAGGTGTATATGTGAAACTTGAAGTAATATCAAAAGGCATTATCGTTATAGTATCATACGATGTACAATTGAACTGAGTTACTTCAACAAAGTATGTTGTTGTATCCGTTGGGGTTACTGAAATAACCTGATTTGCAGAGAATGTAGACCACGAATATGTACTTCCGGGATTGCCGGCATCCAGTTGAATTGTTGAACCTGTACAAATACTTGTATCATTACCTAAGAATACATCAGGGAATGGATGTATCACAATAGGAATAGTAATAGTATCACCAATGCCATATCTATAAGTAATAAGTGTTACGTCAAAAGTTGCAGGATAAGTAAAAATATGACCGGGCTCAATATCTGTTGAAGTATTATTTATGCCTGATGATATATCCCCATAATTCCAATACGCAGAATCAAGAAAAGTAGTATCAGTTATTGTAAACAAAGTAGAATCGCCAAAGCACTGGTTAACATATGAAAAGTCTGCAACATTAAAAAACGAGCTTATAAATGTAGGTAAACCTTCTTTAGATGTTCTTCCGCCTAAAGTAACACCCGGTTCAACATAATTACATAAGGTACCTAATGCATTAGGGTCGTTAATAACCCCAAGATAACCCTGATAATTTCTGGCTAAATATATTTTTTCATCAGGGGCTAGTTGTAAAGCACCCCCATAACTTGTGCTTAGTGTGTAAATAAGTGTTTGGGAAGCTGCAATTGTACCCGGTACACCGGATGATAGATCCCATTGAAAAACTTGGTTCCCCCATCTTTCGCTACCATACATTTTTGTTCCGTCAGGTGAAAATTCTACACCGTAAGCATCAGGAAAGTTTGGTGCTGAGATTAAAAAGGTACTCAAAGTTCCGCTTGCATTATTAAAGTTGAAAAGTTCGTATTTATCCATCCCTTCAATTGCACAGGCAATTAAATCACCTGTAGGTGAGGGTTTCATGTAGCCACGGGTATTGTTAGATCCACCCGAATATATACTGCCTGCATTTGAAACTACCGGGGGATTTACCATTCCGGCCGGGGTTATTAAATAAGCAAGAAATTGATTTGAATTCCATGGATGAGTAATTACCCAAATATCAGTACCATTTGCATGATTTACTGCTGCTATTTTTTCTGATGATGGACTAAAAAGTAAAATATTTTTCTGTGTGGGTATTACATTTCCTAAACCACCATTGAGATTCATATTAACAATAGAATACCGGCAACCATCCGATCCAATATTATCATCAACAGTAAAGATATAATAAATATTTGGGCTACCGGGTTTTGGAACTATTACACCTGATTGGGTCGAGGATGAATTACCCATCAGACCTGTCCCATTTGACATTACTGCATGGTTTGCATTCCATACGGTAGAGCCGTCAGTATAAAACAGTAAATTGCCATTTGCATCGCAAATAGTTGCACAGCCCTCGTTTGTAGTTAGTGCACCATCTAATAAAACAACAGGTGAACCTGAGTTAAAATCAAGGCCTGCATAAGCACCAAAGTACCAAATATTTCCCTCTCCTCCTTGTCCAAATGAGACTGTTACAATCGATAAAAAAAGAATAGAGATATATATTTTTATATGATTCATATTATTAATTTATGCAAATCTATTTGTGTGATTTCGTATACAAGACGTAATTTATTTAAAAGGGAAGTGTTGAATTTTGAAAAAGTTAGATTTTTCTGAATTTATAAAGAGCTAAGTCATATAAGGGCTTAGCTCTTTATAAATAAAAAATTATTTTATCACGGAAAATGGTTTAACAAAATATCTATTGTCGAGAGTTTCCAGCTTTAAGAAATAAATTCCTTCGCTTAGCTCTGCTGTATTTATTGTGTTATTTGAACCTTTTGTTTCATAAGTTCTTATAAGTTTTCCAATTGCATTGTAAACTCCAATTTGCTTAATCTTAATACTATTTGTTGAGATATTTAATAAGCCATTGGTTGGATTGGGGAATATAGTAATAGAATTTGCCAATTCATTTTCTGAAATTCCAACTCTAACTTCAACATAAACATCACCAAAGCCTATACAACCATTTTCGTTTGTTACCGATACTGAATAAGTACCTGATGAGTTTACCTCAATTGTAGCACTTGTTTCTCCGGTTGACCAAAGATAATCAGTTCCTGTTATTCCTGGGCTTAAAACTACTGGTAAGTCGTTTTCAGATACAGAAATTGTATCTGTGCCGAAATCAACTATTGGCAAAGGATTAACCGTAAGGTTAATTTCATCATTGAGATTTCCACAATAATTACTTACGGTAACAGAATATGTTCCGGCCTGGTCAACATCTATGGTTTGAGTTTGCTCTCCGTTTGACCATAAATATTCAGCACCCGGATGTCCTGCATCAAGTGTCAACAAACTTTGTTCGCAAATTGCTGTATCATCACCCAAGTCAAGGTTCATTTCAAAAACATTAACATTAATCGAATCGCTTTTCGACTCACAGATGTTTGTTACAGTTACCCAGTATTGTCCGGCTTCTGAAACATTTATTGTTTGTGTTACCGAACCTGTTGACCAATTGAATACTGCTCCGGGATTTAAGGCATCAAGAAGCAATACATCACCTTCGCAAATAACCGTATCAAGACCTAAGTCAACATCCATTTGAATTATGTCAATATGAATATAATCAGAATAGGTACCACAGGTATTTGTTACATCAACAGAGTAGTCGTCAGATTGTGTTACTACAATAGATTGAGTCATTTCGTTGTTTGACCAGAAATAGTCAAGACCGGGATAGTTGCAATCTAAAACGTAACCTGTACAAACAGAGGTGTCAGAGCCAAGGTTAATATCTAATGCTTGTTCAGCCGTAACATTTATTGCATCGTTTCCCGAACCGCATTCATTTGTTACCGTAACAGAATAATTTCCTCCTGTAAATACTGCAATTTGAGGCATTACACTTCCGTTTGACCAAAGATATGTTGAATTATCCTGATAGGCATCAATAATTTCGGGGCTGCCCTCACAAATTGTAATGTCAGGACCTAACTCAACATCAGGAACATCAAGTGGTAATAAATTAATCTCATCTACAATTGTTCCGCAGGCATTTGTAATCGAAACGGAATAAGTACCGGGAATATCAATTTCAACAGTATTTGTTAATACGCCGGTTGACCAGATATATGAAGAACCCTGATTAAGAGCATCAAGGGTTGTAACACTTCCGTCGCATAAATTGTAATCGGGGCCTAAAGGATAAATCAGTGGGGGGTCAAATTCTACATTTACAGTATCGGAACTGGTACATAATCCAAGACTAAGAGTAACAGAATAGGTGCCACCTGATGTTACATTTATAGTTGGTGATATTTGGTTTGTCGACCAATTGTAATAGGTAGTTCCAAAATTTGTATCTGTATAAGTAGCATCAAGAGTTACCGTATCCCCAACGCAATAACCGCTGGTAATGTCTATTCCGAGATTTGCTTCAACATTATTATAAACCACCGTAATGGAATCTGTTACTGAACCACAAATTGAATCAGAAATTACGGTAACTGTATAAACACCCGGTTTATCGAGGTAATATGTAGCTGAGGAGTCATAATAAACATTTGTTCCTAAATCTGCTTCCCAAAAGTAATCGCAAGAACCGTCCAGGGCAAAAGGGTCATTGTATGAAAGGTCGAATGACATTGTTTCGTTTGTACACAAAACAGGGTCAGGGCCGAGATCAACAACAGGAAAACTAGAGAAATAAACATCGGAATAAACTGTATCGTAATCGCCATTTCTTTCGGTAATTAACTCAACCGTATAAACTCCGCCGGCAGGATATAAGAAATACATTTCGGCATTTGTCGATTGAGTATTATAAAAGGGATCGCTACTTGGATAGTTAAAGTTCCAATAACCCATATCAAGTCCTTGTGGATTAGGAATACTGAAAAATACAGTATCGTTATCGCATGATGTTACAAACTCAAATTCAGCTTGATTGAAGAAAGTTGCAATAAATGTAGGCAATCCTTCTCTTGAACTGCTTTGAAGAGGTACTTGATTATCAACATAGTTGCATGCGGTTCCTGAAACCATCGGGTCGTTAATACATCCTAAATAATTCGTACTGTTTCTGGCAATATAAATTTTTAAATCTGGCCCTAATTGAAGAGCTCCTCCGTTTGCAGTACCCAAAGTTGCAACAGCTATATGTGATGCTGCTATTGAGGCAGTTGGCAGGCTTACATCCCATTGGTGAATGTCCCATCCCCATCTTTCACTTCCATAAAGAAAGTGTTCATCGGCAGAGAATTCAACACCGTAGCAATCATCAAAAGAGGGGTCGCTGAGGTTTAGTGCATTTGATAATATACCGGTGGCATTGTCAAAATCAAATAATTCGTAGAAGTTTGCACCTTCTACTCCTGCAGCAATCATCCCACCACCAGGTGAAGCTTTAAGGTAACCACGGGTCCAGCTGCTTGAGCCGGACATTACAGAACCAACACTTGAAATTACAGGGCTTGAGTAATTAAATCCAGCCGGTGTAACTATATAAGCATAAAAATTATTTGAATTCCATTCATGGGCAATTACCCAGATATCAATTCCATTTGCATGAGCAACAGCAGCAATTTTTTCACAAGCCGGTGTCATCAATAAAACATTTTTTTCGTTAATATCAACATCTCCCATACCACCATTCAAGGTCATATCCGCTTTTGAATATGTTAAACCATCTGCCCCAATATTATTATCAACGGCAAATAAGTAATAAATATCAGGATTTAATGGTTGTGGTACAATTACTCCTGATTGAGTTGATGATGGGTCGCCTAAAAGTTCTCCACCCGGCGAGCTCGGTAAACTGTTTGGCCATGCAACATCATTTGCATCCCAAACAGTAATACCATCAGAATAAAACAATAAATTACATGCTGCATCGGATATTGTTGCAACACCTTCGTTGGTATATAATGCACTTCCGGTAACATATGCAGGAGTATTATTTGGTGCAACGGTAGAGCACCATGTTATTGCTGCATGGTCGCCAAATCGCCAATTAGATCCTTCACCGGGAAAGGATGCCTGACTATAGATTATGGCAGGGATAAGCAATAAAAAAAGAGTTAGAAAAGTAGAAGTTTTAGTTTTCATAATATAGTTTTAATTTCACAGGTTTAGAACTACTATTTATTAAAAATAAATAATGCTACTAAGATACAAATTATTTTTTAAATATCTTAATAGTTAAATTACAAATTAATAGACAGTAAATAATAATTTTGGTTGCCTTATTAA
>JANTGP010000148.1 GCA_024762835.1 Bacteroidota bacterium | reverse complement strand
AAAAGTGTATGGTGGATAAGGAAATGCAGGCGTAGTATCGCATGTTGTAAATACTTCGTTTGTAAAAATAATAAAAAATATGGGAAAAGACTAAAAAATAAAATTTATCTACTGCAATTGTATTACAAAATTAGCCGGAAGATTTTTTTTTGAAGTCCCCTTAACTATCAAGATAAGCTGTTCTAAAATCAGATAAATATACGAGGTGCTATAATATACGAGCAATTTTTTTATATCTTTACATAAAAATAAGATTTATAATTGACTAAAATTATTAAAATGAAAAAGCATAATTTAAAAAGAAGAATAATTATTAAATCACTCATTAGTTTTGTGTTGTTGTTCTCATTAGCTTCCTGTACTCAGTTGTTGGAACTCAGTAGAATGCAGCAATGTAATTTTAAATTTAAGGATGTAAGCAATATCCGTTTATCGAATATTAATATTCAAAATATCAATAGTTTCTCAAGTTTGAGGTTTGCCGATGCAGCTAAGCTTCTTGCTGCTTATTCATCAGGAAATTTGCCTCTTACTTTTACCTTAAATCTTGAGGCGAAAAATCCAAATTCGATGAAAGCAAGCATGAATGGTTTAGAATGGATTGCTATTATTGATGATATTGAGGTGGCCAAAGGTAATGTATCTCAAAGCATTGTTATTCCTCCAAATAATGTGAGTACCGAAATTCCCATATCGGTAAGTGTAAATCTTCTTGAGGTATTGTCAGGAAAATCAAAAACTACGATTCTCGATTTTGGGATGAATCTAGCAGGAGTAGGAAATAATAAGTCGAGAGTTAAAATAAAGATTAAGCCAAATATAAAAGTTGGAAATGCTTATTTGCCAATGCCCGGCTATATTACCTTAAGTCCTGAGATATAATAAACTACAGATGAACCAATAGGACTTTTTTCTTATTGTCCCTGATAATATCAACTGTTACTATTTGACCTGCTTTTAGTTTGGTTAGGCGGTTCATATAGTCGTAAATGTTACCAACGGGCATACCGTTAAGTGCTGTAATAACATCGCCGTTTTCCATTCCGCCTTTTTCTGCATGCCCACCCGGCATTACCATATCAACACCAAGTCCGCGACTTTCTTTAGATGCAAAGTCGGGCATAATACCTAATGTAACCTTGTATCGTTTTCCGCCTCTATGACCTGATTTTGGTGCAGTAGCAATGTAAACCAGATTTGAATCAAGGTTTGCTACATTCTCAATCAGTTTAAGTGAGAAATCAAGAACTTTCTTTTCGCCTTTAGAATTTATTTTTTTAAAATCATCAAAAGGCGTATGATAATCAACATGAGCACCTGTAGTTACAAAAAATACGGGGATGCCTTTTCCGTAAAACGAAGCATGGTCGCTTGAGCCGTATCCGTCAGAGTTAAATTTAAGGGCTAAACCCGAATTTTCGGCACAGTTATTAAGAATATCTTCAGCACCAACAGATGTGCCGGTTCCGCCTATCATTATTGAATTAGAAATTGTATCGAGGCGTCCAACCATATCGAAGTTAATCATTGCTGATATGTGTTTTATATCAACCGGCGGATGATTGGTAAAATACATTGAACCAACTAATCCTTCTTCTTCAGCACCAAAAGCCACAAAAATTATATTGCGTTTAAGAGATTCTTTTATTGAAGCTAATTTTCCAGCCAATTCAATTACAGCAGCTATACCTGATGCATTGTCGTCTGCTCCATTATGTACGGCAATTGTATCAATCATTCTCGAACCCGAACCCGGTCCGCCCATACCTAAATGGTCGTAATGTGCACCTATAACAATATAGTTGTCTTTATACTTTGGATTATTTGTTTCAAGCAAGGCAATAACATTTTGTGTTTCTACCTTTTGCAGGATAATGTCGGTAGTAGCGTTAATAACAAGCGGAACAGGAAATGACTTTCCGTGATTATCATTATTTATTTCGTTTTCTAATTCTTCGATTGTTTTATTTAAATCAGTATCTGCAAAATATTTATTTGCTACATTACGTGTAATATTAATTACGGGTAAGCCTGAGTTTGATGAAGTATTATCGTAGTACAAGGCGGCAAGTTTATCTTCTTCGCTAAATTTAACACCTGCCACGAAAATAACACCGGCTGCACCATTATCTTTGGCTGTTAACACTTTACTTCTTTCGCCGGAGTAGGGGATAAATTTACTTGCAGAATTTTCCAATTCGGGGTCGCCTCTAAGAATTAGTACCCATTTCCCTTTTACGTCAATATCTTTATAGTCGTTCCATTTCAGGCTATCGCTATTAATGTTAAATCCATACCCAACAAAAACTGCTTCTGCAGTCAGACTGTCGTTTTTCGAGAATGAGAAGGTTGAGAAATCAATATTTAGCTTTCCTGTAAAGTTATCAAATCCAAATGAGTTATTTTTACCAAAATCGCTTTTTGTAACAAGTTCAAACGACTGGAAACCATTGTCACCAAGCAGTTTTAAGCCTATATCTTTAAAGTTCTCACGTACATATTCGGCAGATAATCTTGCACCTTCTGTTCCGGGCATTCTACCAGCCATTGAATCGGATGAAAGATATTTTATATGTTTGGCTATCTCGTTTGCTGTAATCTCGGGATTGTATTTTTTTGTACTGGTATTGCAAGAGACAACAAGTAATAAACTTGTAATTATTAAGAGTAAATTTTTCATAATATGATATTTAAATAATTGATAGGTTGCGAATAATATATACAAGGTAGTCACCCAGGAATTGGAAACCTGCTTTTTTATATATGTTTAGTGCAATTTCGTTATTCTTGTGAACTTCTAATTTTATTTGCATTCCTTTTTCTTTTGCATAAGATAATGACTCGTCGAGCAATAATTTACTGAGTCCTTTACCTTGATATTCTGGAAGTATCCCAAAATGGTGTAAGTAAATTCTTCTAAAATCATGTGTTAGCCATGATGTTCCTATGGGTTTATTAGTTTTTGAGTCTTCAAGAATTATTAGTTTAGCTCCATTCTTTAAAGTTCTGAGAATAATCCCAGCATCATCGCCACGTGATTTACCTCCCATACCGGTTATTTCCCAAATATTATTTACCTCATTATAATCACTTGGTTTATAATCCCGTATTAAAAAACTATTTTCCATATTTCAATTAGTATTAAACTTCTTTAACGTATAATTGTCCATATTCAAATCTTAGCACTTTAATTTTGGCACCTGCTTTAACAAAACCTGTATTTGCCATTGCATCATAAATCTCGTCATCTACACGTACTTTGCCTGATGGTCTTAATATTGTCTCAGCAGTTCCTTCTTTACCTATCATTTTCTTAGCTTCGTTATCAACAGCAATAAAACCTTCGTCAGGATTTTGTTTTGAGTGCAACACAAAGCGGCTTAATGGTGAGTTTACTGATGTTAAAAGTTTATTGCTAAGCCAAATGGATAACACAATTGAAAGAAAGAATGAGCCGACAACAATAAAAAGGGATTTAAAAACAGGAATAAGGTTTGGTGTTGTAAATTCAAAATCAACATTGTCAACCATGCTTAATGAGAGCCCGAGAATGATTAGTATTATTCCACTTACTCCGGCTATTCCAAAGCCGGGTATTACAAATACCTCTAAAGCAAGTAATACAATTCCAACGAAAAAGATTATTATTTCCCAATTCTCGGCAAGACCTTCTATGTAAAGTGGGGCGAAATACAAGCTTGCTGCAATTATTGAAGCTATAATTGGAAATCCAATGCCCGGACTTTGCAATTCAAAATAAATGCCTCCGATAATTATCATTATGAGGATAGATGATAAGTATGGATTAATGAAAAAATCAACAATTTTGCCTGCACTGCTTATCTCATAGGTTTTAATTTCGAAATGTTTAATACCTGCAAGTTTTAAAACCTCATCAACACTTTCTGCACTACCTTCACAAAAACCATGTTCAATGGCTTCGTTTGTAGTAAAAGTCAGGACTTTACCTGAGTCGATAATGCCTTCGATATATATTGACGCATCAACCATTGCTTGAGCAATATTTGGGTCTCGCACCCATTTGAACGTAGTGTCAGTTCCATTAATAATTGTGTCTTTGCCATGTGCCTCACATGTTGAGCGAATCATTGAACGCATAAATGACTGGTATTTATCAGGCATCTCTTTGCCTGATTGGTCAACCACGGTTGCTGCTCCGATATTTGCACCTTGTCTCATGTAAATACGGTCGCAAGCCATTGAAATTAATGCACCTGCTGAAGCTGCATTATTATCAATAAAAACGTAAACAGGTATTTTGCAATTTAAGATTTTTGTACGAATAGAATCGGCTGCATCAACTAATCCGCCATAGGTATTCATGTGTATTAAGATAAGATCGGCATTTATCTTTTCTGCCTCTTCAATCCCTTCTTTCGTGTGTCGCCATGTAATTGGACCAATCTCTTGTTTTATGTCAAATTTATAAACCAAACTGATTGTATCATTTTTACTACTTGCTTTTAGGCTAAGAGGTATTAATAAAACAATAGCCAATATTAAATTTATAAATCTGTTCATATTATTATGTTTTGTGATTGAGACTATTCTATATTTAATCTATATTCAATCTATTTATTCTTATCTAATGCTTTGCCTACCGACACATCAAGTTGACTGACTTTTAGATTTTTTGCTACAATTTTTCTGTCTTTATCAATCACATATATTTCGGGTGTTATATCGACAAAATACTTTGGATACCAACTTGCATTTGTTTTATCAAAAACATCAACCCAGGGAATATTAAACATCTTATGATATTTATCCCAGTCTTTTTGATTTGTGTTAGCAGCAATAGAGAATACTTCAACCCCTTTGTTTTTCCAATGATTATAAAAACTAATAAGCTCAGGTGTTTGTTCCTGACAATGTTCGCAATTAGGATTATA
The DNA here is from genome assembly GCA_024762835.1 of Bacteroidota bacterium. Taxonomy (GTDB): domain Bacteria; phylum Bacteroidota; class Bacteroidia; order Bacteroidales; family M50B96; genus JANTGP01. Next base: position 2,857 of record JANTGP010000148.1, on the reverse strand, counting down.
AATAAAAATTATAATAACATCAGCATCAGAATTAAAGAATGTATGCATCTTACCATCATAGCCTTTTGCAGTAACATTTCCGGCATGTTTACCGATTAAACTTTGCTCCATTTCGGCAGCTCTTTTATTTAATCCGTCCAATTGGTCGGGTATAGCCCAGAATGCCTTTTCGGGAGTAAAGTAATTTTCAACCATGTGAACGTAAACAGCTTCGCCATCCATCAAGTTGGTATGTCCCGGTTCAAAATGTAAGGTAACCCAGTTTGCCACAATCTTAAAATATTCTTTGTTATCGCCAATCTTAGCAATAAGAATATCAGCATATTTAATAATTGAGTCTTGATTTAAAGGAATCAACTCTGTAAAAAAGCGTTTTAATTTATTTGAAAATGCCGGTGTACGAATTAAGGCTTCTTCTGTAAAGTCAAAGCCGTCCCAGAATTGGTTTCTGTAATTATAAACCTGTGCCTTCGTATCTAATTTGCCTTCACTGTCAACAGGGTAGGTTACATTAGGATTACGTCCGGCAATTTTAAATTTAGTGAAAAGATTATCTGGATAATTTTTTACATACCAGTTAATATGTTCCTGGTATTGATTTTCATATTTCTGATTCTCCTTATAGACTTTTTTAAACTCTTCGGATGTTGGTGATGATTTTGCCAGTTTTGCTAATTTCTGTGATAGAGGTCTCATCTTAGGGTTAATCTCGTCTTGAAATCTTTTAGTATCGAAGTAAAACTTATTACAAAGCGAGCCCTCGACCTTTGCTGTTAAATCTAAATTTGAAGTATCGGCAGTTAGCTTAAAGTGTTGGTCTTCGTCAAGCAAGAAGCTAATATTCTTTTCGCCCGGAAGAATAAAATAGTAGTAACCTTCGGGATAAATAGAATCTCTGCTAATAACAAAGTGACCACCATCTTCAACCATTACCGAATCAGCAATATAATACTGGTCGGAAAAAAGCCCTATCATTTTTGCCATTCCCTTGTCAATACCTTTTAGGGTAAATTCAATTTTGGCGGTTGTTGTTGGAATAACTTTCTCGTTTGTAATTTGTTGTGTCGATTTATCAGAATTTTGTTTTCCTGAACAAGCGTTTGAGATGGACAAAAATCCTAAAGTGATAAACAATAAGAATACTTGAATCTTTTTCATATCTATTTTAATCATAGTTAAAAATATTTTGACATTTAACATCTAATAATTAACAAAATAATGTTGTTATTATTATTCAGCAAATATAATAATAAATAGGCTGTCTTAAGACTAAAAAAACACCCAAAAAATATAAATAAAATATAAAGATAATAGCAATAAACCCTCAATTCTTGAAATGCGACCTCCGGTAACTAAGTCTGTTTTTAGAAAATGCCCAATAGATGCGAATTTCCCTTTTATTTTAAGTTTTCCGGCAAAAGGAATCATCAGAAAAATTAAAAGTACTGATATTGCTAACATCCAAATGATGTCGCCTTGAATATTGGAAAAGTCAACTGCCGGAAGCTTAGGGCTAACTGGTTTTATAAGGCTTGTTATACCAAGAATTCCAAAAATATTAAATATGTTTGAGCCGATAATATTACCTATTGAAATATCCATTTCTTTTTTAATAGCAGCTACAATTGAGGTGGCAAGTTCTGGAACGCTTGTTCCAAAGGCAATTACAGACACTGCAATTACTCTTTCGCTTACACCAAAGCGGGCAGCTAAACCCGATGCTCCTACAACAAGGTATTTTGCGCCATATACCAATCCAATGCTTGCCACAACAACCGATACAATTGCTAGAAACAAAGGCACTGTTTTATTATCTGTTTTAAACAGAGAAATAAACTCTTTGTACCGAAACCAGAATCTGTCTTCGATTATTTCTTGCTTGTTCTTGGCACTTGATTTACGCGAGCGATAGATTGTAAATGTTACATAAGCTATTAGTCCAACTGTAAAAAGAGCACCTTCGAAACGCGAAAGCTGATTGCCTGTTGTGAGTGCAACAAATAAAAATATAGCAGAAAGAACCATAACCGACCAATCCCATTTTACACCCGACCTGCGAACGGGAATGGGTAAAATCAGAGCTGTCATGCCAAGTACAAGTGCAATGTTTGATATATTTGAGCCGATAACATTTCCTAAGGCAATTTCGGGTTTATTAGCCAAAGCAGCTTCAATACTTACAATTAATTCGGGTGCAGATGTCCCCATTGAAACAACTGTAGCACCTATAACCAAAGTTGAAATCCGGTAATAACCTGCAATTGAAACTGCACCTTTTACTAAGAAATTCCCACTAAGAGTAAGCAGTATAAGTCCAATCAGTATATAAAAAACAAGGTTAAGCATTTTGTCGGTATAATATTTTTAATAGGACTTTTTAAGATTCGCTTTATTACTTCTTTGTAGTAAATTTAGCTACATTTTTCTTTAATGAGCGTACTTCTTTACCAATATCAGCAGAGTCGATATTTTTTTTAACTTCTTCAGTTGTTTTTTTTATATTTTCCTTAACCTCCTTAAAATCATTGACAATCTCGTTATTATCGTCAATTAATTCACGTTTTATATCGGCAGTGGCTTTTTTAAATTCGTTTAAGCCTTTGCCAAGTCCTTTCGCAATCTCAGGCATTCTCTTCGCCCCAAACAAGAGCAAAGCTACCAAAATGACAATAAATATTTCGGCACCACTTATAAATAATAATACTGAAAGCATAGAAATAAAATTTGAGCAAAGATAAGAAACGATGACGTTAAAGCCTAAACAGCTTTATAGATTATTTTCTATAGCTCTTCTTTTATCATAGTACCCTATTATTATAAAAGAAAATGAATGAATTAAAAAAAGCATAGAATAAAA
>JANTGP010000147.1 GCA_024762835.1 Bacteroidota bacterium | reverse complement strand
CAATTACTTTACTGTTTTTTCTTTTCTCTGTTTTTGTTGGTTATCAATTAGATGCACAAAAGATATATTCTGTTGATGCTGCATACAAAGCTGATATAAAAGTGTTTGTTGCCGATGCTGAATATAAGGCAGACTTGCTTGTGTTTAAAGAAGATGCTGCTTATAAAGCAAGTCAAAACGAAGGTAAATGGTTTTTTACCGATGCAGCTTATAAGGCTGATAAGAAGGTGTATTTTGTTGATGCCGAGTACAAAGCAGACTTAGTTATTTATTTTGTTGATTCTGAGTACAAAGCAAAATGGAAAAAACTTGAGAAGATATATTTATTGTACTAACTACTTTCTGGATATAGATTTTAGTGCTCCGGTATTTGGGTCAAATTCAATTGCAACATGTCTATTTTGAATATACTTAGCAGGTAAAACATCAATTTTTCCAAACTGTGCAATCCTTATAATCTTAGATGCAAGAACTTTATTATCGTATGTTATTTCAGCAGTTGCATTGCCGGGTATTCTGTAAAACAATCCATTTGGTTTATTAACCAGAGTATCTTTATGTACAAAAAAGGAATCAAGAAACTGCGTGTTTTGTTTGTCTTTAAATGTAATGGAAACAGGATCTGCACCATTGTCCGGATTGTTTAGAATTCCTTTATCCGGCGAGAAATAAAAAAGCACATTATTAAGTGCTGAATTTACATCAGGTGTGATTTCAAATACAGCTTTAACAGTTTTGCTTGATTTTGTCCCTGTAAATAATGGCAGATACTCTTCGCTTATTTTATTAAATTCATCTATAATCTTCGTTGTTGCTATGCCATCGGGAAATTCTTCAACATCACCAATCAGTAAACTCATCTTTTCATCTTGAAGCTCAATTATATATTTTGCAATTTCTTTTGCTTTCTCTTCTGTCGATTTTTCAATTAGTCGTTTCTTATACACCGGAATTCTACGCGAAGTGGAATCTGTTCTAATGGTGCGATAGCTTGTGTCTGTTTTCACCATTTGACCATCCATAATAAAACTTGCGTTAGTATTTGCAGGAATACTTTCATTACTGTAGAAGCTATGTTCAGAGCTGTTTTGCTTGTAGTTTCCTGTTGTGTTAATAGACCTGATTAAACCCTGCTCTGTTAAGTTTATTAATGTTGGACTGTGAGATTTCGAAGATTCGACATAATAGTAATGCTCTGCATCAGGCTCTGCAAATTCTGTAATATTAATATTTGAGATATACCACATTGCAGAGTCTTTTAATAAAACATCTGTCAGTCCTAAGTATTTTTCGGCATATTGGGCAAACTCACCGGCTTTAATTTCAAGCTTTGTAGCCTCGACTTCTACTCTTATTCCGGTTTTTGGCAATGCGTAAATTACCCCATTATCTTTAATCTCAATATCACCGGCATTATTTATATTAACTACATTTATTGTGCTGCAAGCTGATAGAAAGATTATAAAAGTAACAAGTACCGGGTTAATATATTTTGAGTTCATAAGATTTCTTATTTTGGACAAAAATAGAATTAATAATTGCACAAAAATACACAATCACATTATATCTTACTTAATTTATGACTACTATTTTTGCAATTGGGCTGACAAAGTCTAATGTTCTTTGATTTGACGAAATGCTTTACCTATTTTATCAACTATATCAGATGATAATAAAGCTTCTTCGCTTGTTTCTTTTACGGCAATATCAGCAGCCAGTCCATGTAGATAAACAGCAATAGTTGCGGCATCTGATGATGAATAACCTTGAGCAAACAATGCTACAATAATACCTAACAGTATATCACCACTTCCGCCTTTTGCCATTCCGGGATTGCCTGTTGAGTTAAAGACACATTTCCCGTCGGGTGAACAGATTGAGGTAAAAGCTCCTTTTAAAACTACTACAATATTGTTTTCTTGTGAAAATTTAATTTGCTTTTGTAATCTTTCGTAGTTGCTGTACGATGTTCCCACAAGTCTGTCAAATTCTTTTATATGTGGTGTTATTATACTCCCCGGAGGAATCAGACTAAGAAAATCATGATTCTCTGAAATAATATTTAAAGCATCAGCATCAAGAATAAGTGGTGAATTGGCTTTGCTTAAAAGGTCTTTAACAGCAATTGTTGTTTGATGAGATTTACCTATGCCTGGACCAACACCAATAGCTGAATAATTGTCAATAGGAGGAATCTTGGAAATTACTTTGTCATATCTATCAATACTCACCATTGCCTCCGGAACAGCTGTTTGAATAATTTCGTATCCAAAACGCGGGATATGAACTGTAAGAAGACCTACTCCTGAGCGTAGGCATGCTTTTGAAGCAAGAACAGCTGCACCTATTTTACCATAACTGCCTGAAATAATATTTGCATGTCCGAATTTTCCTTTATGGTCGAATCTTTTACGTTTAATTAATTTTCCGGCAATATCATTTTCAGTAATAAGATTAAAATCAGTCTCTGTATTTGCAATATATTCTTCGTGTAAACCAATAGGAATAATCTCCCATTCGCCAACATACTTATAATTATTAGCAAAGAAAAAGGCTAACTTTGGGAATTGTAAACTTAGTGTAAAGTCTGCTTGTATTATATTTTCATAGATATTATTTGTGTTATCTTCAGCAAATAATCCCGATGGAATATCAATTGAAATAACCCTTGCTTCGCATGAATTTATATTATGTGTGACAGATGCTGCAAAGTCTTGTAAAGGCCTGTTAAGTCCCGACCCAAACAGTGCATCAATTATTATATTGTTGTTACTTAATTGAGGAAGCGAACTAAATTCGTCGAGTTCAACAGTTTCAATATCATAATTATTTAACCTTTCGTAGTTTATTTGTGCATCTTCACTTAAGGTGTCAGATATTTTAACAATAAAAACTTTAACTTTATAATTCTTTTCTGATAATAATCTGGCTAAAGCTAAACCGTCACCACCATTATTTCCGGGGCCACAGAAAATATTTATTTCTTTTGTATCATCAATTAGTTTAGCAATTGCATTTAGCATTTGATTTGCAGCTCGCTCCATTAAATCTATTGAAGCAATAGGCTCATTTAGAATAGTAAATCTATCAGCCTGTTTTATTTGTTCTACATTAAATACTTTCATTTGCTTATAATTTTGTAATATACTTTGTTAATTATCAATTACTGTAATTAAGTTTATTTACAAATTTACCCCGAAAATACGAACAAAAAAAATTGAAATGAAATTTAGCCTAATATTCATAATAATAATTGCTATAACCGGGGATAAGCAGGATTTACGTATTATATTGATAATTCGTGAAAAAGATTAAATATTGGACATTTGATTTTTTCTAATAAAAATAAGAAAAGCTGCCGGATTTTCTCCAAGCAGCTTTTCTTCGCCAAAAATAAACACTAACTAAAACTTTATTAATATCTCTTACGTTTTCTGTACTTAGTATGAAGCAGATGATGAGATTTTTCACCTAATGGTTTTTCCAAGTAATCCTCATATATAGCAACTATCTCAGGATTTTCGTGTGACATCCTAATTGGTTTGTTCATGTCTTCTTCATAGATTGCAGCAATACGCTTTTTGCGAATTTCGTCATTTGTTGGAATAGGCTGACCGCCACCGCCAATACATCCACCGGGACAAGCCATTATTTCGATAAAGACAAATGGTGATTTCCCTTCAACAATTTGATCCATTATCTGACGTGCATTAATAAGCCCATGTGCAATTCCGAATTTTGCCTCTACACCTTCCAAGAAACTATATTCAGGCAAACAATCTTCAAATTTTATTGTAGCTTCCTTTATTCCTTCAAGACCACGAACAGGTGTAATATTTAAATCGTTAAATGGGACAGGACGACCGGTAATGACAAAATAAGCAGTACGTAAGGCAGCTTCCATTACCCCACCTGTAGCACCAAAAATAACACCTGCACCGGTTGATTCTCCCATAATGCTGTCGAAATTGCTATCTTCCAGTTCAAGGAAATCAATTCCTGCTTGTTTAATCATATGACCTATTTCGCGGGTTGTTAATCCTGCATCTACATCCATAAAGCCACTGTCTCTCATTTCGGGGCGATTGGCTTCGTACTTTTTAGCTGCACACGGCATGCCGGCAACACTTACAATTTTAGATGGGTCAATCCCTTTTTTCTCGGCATAATATGTTTTGGTTAGTGCACCAAACATCTGCTGAGGTGATTTACATGTTGATAGATGTGCAAGATGTTCGGGATACATATGCTCAATAAACTTAACCCAACCTGGTGAGCAGGAAGTAATCATCGGAAGAGCAACTTCTTCTTTTGTAACAAAGGCTTTTTTAAGTCTAACAAGTAATTCGTTTGCTTCTTCAATAATGGTTAAGTCGGCACTAAAATCAGTATCAAGAACAGAATCAAAGCCCATTTTTTTAAGAGCTGTAACCATTTTTCCTGTTACTCTTGTTCCAACTTCATATCCAAGCATCTCGCCAAGAGCAACTCTTACAGATGGTGCTGTATTAATAACCACATGTTTATCAGGATCATCAATTGCATCCCATATTTTGTCATAATATCTACGCTCTGTTAGTGCACCGGTTGGACAGTGAGTAATACATTGTCCGCAGTTTGTACAAACGATTTCATTCATTGGCAAATGCATGAATGTTGAAACACGCATATCTTTCCCTCGTTCTGTTACGGCAAGTGCATTTACATGCTGTAGCTCGGCACATGTTCTTACACATCTTTGGCAACGTATACATTTGCTGTCGTCTTTTTCAATCGACCACGAAGATTTATCAATATTTAAATCAGGTTTTACAACGCTAATATAAATATCGTTGTCAATATTGTATTCAGCAGCAAGGTCTTGAAGCTCGCAATTTGTGCTACGATAGCATGTTGTACATTGAGTGTTATGCTCGGAAACAAGAAGAGCCATTATATCTTTTCTTGCTTTTCTGACTTTTGGTGTTGAAGTCTCAATCTCCATACCCGGCTCAGCAGGTGTGGCACATGATGGAGTTAAAGTGTTCTTTCCTTTTTGCTCAACTACACAAATTCTGCAATTACCGGCTACACATAAATCTTCGTGATGGCAGAGTGTTGGAATGCGGACATCAATTTGCTTAGCTGCATCAAGTATTGACATACCTTTGTCAACTGTTACATTTTGTCCATCTATCGTTAAAGTTACTTTATCAGTCATTTTTCGTTTTTTTAGAGTTATTAATAAAATCAGAAAAGTATTTCTTCTCTGAAATTATTTACAATTGATGAAAAAGAATTAGTTACAGACTGCCCTAGTCCGCATTTAGATGTAAGCTTCATGGTTTCTGAAAGCTTTATCAGATTATCAAGATATTGAGGTGGTTTTGTTCCGTTTTTCACAGCTTCAATACCTTTAAGCAATTGTTGTGTCCCAACCCTGCACGGTGTACATTGACCACATGATTCTTCAGCATAAAACTCAAGATAATTGTGTAAAACATTATACATGGAGCGGGTGCTGTTAAATATCATCGTTGAGCCTCCGGTTGTATTACCTTCGCCAATAATTGTATCTTTAAAGTTTTTACGTGGGATACAGAAACCTGCTACTCCACCAACCTGAACAGCTTTTGTGTCACCATCACCAAATTCTTCTGCAAACTCATCCAGTCTCATCCCGAGCTCTAATTCATAAACTCCTTCTTTAGGTGAATCTCCTGAAATAGAAAATAACTTTGAACCATGCTGGTCATCAGTTCCTAGCTTAATGTATTCCTTTGCCCCATAACGAAAAACCATAGTGCTTGATGCAAATGTTTCTACATTATTTACAATTGTCGGTTTACCAAGAAAACCGTCCTGAATTGGATATGGAGGTTTGTTTCGAGGTTCGCCTCTTTTTCCTTCCATAGACTCGATAAGGGCTGTTTCCTCACCACATACATAAGCACCTGCACCTAAGAATATCTCAATGGAAAAATCTAAATCAAATTCTTTTGCATGTTTCTCGTAAAGAGCCAATTCTTCCTTTAACTTAGGAATAAGATATCGATATTCTCTACGGAGATAGATGTAGCCTTTTGTTGAACCTGTAACCCATGCACAAATTGCCATTCCCGAAAAAACTTTTCGAGGAACTTCAACAAGAAGTTTTCTGTCTTTAAAAGTTCCCGGCTCACCTTCATCAGCATTACATATTATGTATTTAATGTCTGACTTCTCAGCAGCTGCAAACTTCCATTTTAAGCCAGTAGGAAAACCGGCACCACCTCTTCCGCGTAATCCGGAATCTATTAGTTCTTGAATAACCTCATTTTTATCACGCTGCATTGTGTCCTTAAGTATTTTATAAGGTGCAACTGAATAAGGGCTAAATATTACATCAACTTTTCTAAGTTTATGACTTGTCATTTTTTAATCTCCCTACTTTTATTAATATTTGTTTCTAATATAATCACCAAGAATTTCACGAACTTTTTCAGGAGTTAACTCCGTAAAAAATTCATCGTTTATCAGCATTGCCGGCCCTTTGTCGCACAAACCAATGCAGTTTGTTTCTAACAAAGAGAAACGCTTGCCTTGGGTAGTTTCTCCCAACTTTACTTTTAGCATATCCTCCATTACTTTAATGAGTTCTTGCTTACCTTTCATGTCGCAGGTAATTGATTTGCAGACTCTAATCTTGTATTTTCCATCTTCCTTTGTATTAAGGAATGAGAAAAATGAAGCTGTTCCATAAACCTCGGCTGCTGATATATCCATCTCTTGGGCTACTTCTCTCATTGCTGCTTTTGACAGGCAATTTTCTTCATCAACAATACCTTGTAATACAGGAATCAGATTCTCGCGAGTCTTACCATATTTCTTGGATAATTTTTTTACGAGTTCTTTTACTTCTGCCATTTTAATTTATTTTTAAAGAGTAATTTGATTTTTCCATTATCTATCAGATAAAAATCTTTCTAAAAGATATGTGTAAAAATATTACCGGCAGATGTATAAAAATATGACTTTACTTATAGAAAAAAATGATTAATATCAGTTATTTTACTTTTGTTTAGCTAAGCACTTATTAACATTAGATAAGCCCAATAGTGAATTAATATTAGAAAGATTATTGTATTTAAAAAAAAATTCTTTTCTTTGTAAGTGAATATTTACTTACGGATATTATTTTAATGTTAACTAAACGTCAGAAACAAATATTAGAAGAGTCTGTTAATGTAATTAACGACAAGGGGATTCAGGGGTTTACAATTAAAAACCTGGCACAAGCCTTAAATCTTACCGAAGCTGCAATTTATAGACATTTTAAAAGTAAGGCAGAGATATTATGTGCAGTTTTAGAAAATTTCATTTCGATTTTAACTGTTTTTACCAATGAAATGCAAGATTCTGAGGTTGGCTCTTTAGAAAAGATAAAAACTATTTTTGAGAGATTGTCAAAGACATTTTCAAATAGACCTGCATATGTTTCAGTTATTTTTGCTGAGGAAATATTTAAGAATGACAAATCTCTATCAGAAAAAGTTGGCATTATTCTAAAAAAGAATAATGAAACTTTTAATCTTATCATTAAAGAAGGACAACAATTAAATCAAATAACAAATAGTGTTCAAAGTCAGGAATTAACATTAATGGTGATGGGTGCTTTTCGCTTAATGGTTAAAAACTGGCGAATGTGTGAATTTTCATCAGATTTGGTGGAAAATTCTGAAAGACTCTATAATAGTATTGAGCAGCTGATAAAATATTGAAAAAAATATAAATAACCATTTATTAATAACTAAA
>JANTGP010000146.1 GCA_024762835.1 Bacteroidota bacterium | reverse complement strand
AAAACCGACTCTTACTTTTGTTTTTGCTTATGCTGATTGTGATAAATTTTACCGGATGTAAAGGTAAAAAACATAATATTAGTATTGATAAAAAAATTGCTCAAATGATAATGATTGGTTTCAATGGTACTGAATTATCATCAGAGTCGGAAATAGGAAAGGATATAGAAAAATACAATTTCGGAGGAGTTATTTTATTTGATTATGATGTTCCTTCCAAATCGCATCCGCGTAATATTACTTCACGGTTTCAATTACTTAACTTGATTAATAGTATTCAGGAATTGTCTGATATTCCTGCATTTATAGCTATAGACCAGGAAGGAGGTAAAGTATCACGTTTAAAAACTTCTTATGGCTTTCCATCAAGTGAAAGTGCTGAACATATTGGAAGGATTAACAATACCGATACTTCAATATTTTGGGCAGAGAGGACAGCAAAGCTTTTAGAATCCTTAGGTATTAACATGAACTTCGCGCCTGTTGTTGATGTGAATATTAATCCTGAATGTCCTGTTATAGGTAAGTTGGGACGTTCATTCTCCTCCAATCCTGATATTGTTACTTCCGAAGCAAAAATTGTAATTGACGAGCATCGTAAGAAAAATATTATTTGTGCGTTGAAACATTTTCCGGGTCATGGAAGTGCTCACAGCGATTCTCATGCCGGCTTTACCGATGTGTCTGATTCCTGGCAGGAGGTAGAGTTGATTCCGTATAAGCACCTAATTTCTGCCGGAGATTGTGATATGATAATGACTGCCCATGTTTTTAATGAGCAATTGGATTCGCTTTATCCTGCCACGCTATCTGAAAAAGTTGTTAAAGGATTGCTTCGTGACAGCCTTGGGTTTGAGGGATTTATTATTTCCGATGATATGAATATGGGAGCTATTGCTGATAATTATTCGATGTCGTTTGCAATTGAATATGCTATTAATGCAGGTATTGATATTTTGCTCTTTTCGAATAACTCAAATACATACGACCCTAAGATGCCTGAAAAAATATTTAATATTGTTAAGGAATTGCTTGTTTCGGGTAAAATCAGCGAAAAAAGGATTAATGAATCATATTCACGCATTATTAAAATGAAAAAAAAATATGGTATTGTTAAATAGACAAAATGTATGAGCACTAAAAAAATTGCTGCTGCAAATTTGATTTGCCTGAAAGAAATTAAACATATAATCTGGGATTATAACGGAACATTACTCAATGATATTGATTTATGTGTTGACATGATTAATATTGTTTTGCGAAAGAGAGGTTTGCCAGTTTTGTCGAAACAGCATTATAAATCAGTATTTGATTTTCCTGTAAAGGATTATTATGAGAAGATTGGTTTCGATTTCTCGAAGGAATCATTTGATATTGTTGGAACTGAGTTTATTGAGAATTATAATAAAAATCTGCATAAGTCAAAACTTCACAAACATGCCATTGATGTTTTATCGGCTATTAGCAAACTGGGAATAAAGCAGTCAATTCTTTCGGCAAGGCTACAACAGTCACTTGACAAAGAGATGATTGAATTCGGGATAAAGAAATATTTTAGTCATGTCTCGGGATTAGCTAATCATTATGCACATGGTAAACTCGAAAACGGTATTAGCCTTATTGATAATCTAGCATTAGACCCTAAAGAGATACTTGTAATTGGCGACACCTTACATGATCTGGATGTTGCAAGAGCAAAAGGAACCCAAGAATTACTCATAGCCGGCGGACATCAAAGTTATGACAGATTGATAAAAGGAAGTAACAATGTAATTTATTCGCTGCAAGAAATGTCAGAAATGATAATAAATTAAAATTGCCTACAAAAGAACCTGACGATCTTGCAAAGCTACCTTAATGGGACTTATAAATAGTATTGACTGAGTTTACTTCTTCAGAAAGTTAAAAATATTCTTTTCTATTCTTGATTCAACATCAGCGATTTCACTTTTTTGAAATTTCTCACCTGTAATAATTTCGTATAATTCAATATATCTATCCGATACGCTATTGATGAACTCATCAGTCATTTCCGGCACGACCTGACCATCTTTTCCTTGAAAACCATTTTCCATAAGCCATTCTCTTACAAACTCTTTTGATAATTGCTTTTGGTTTTCACCATTTAAAAATCGCTCGGCGTAACCCTCTTTGTAAAAATATCTTGATGAATCGGGAGTATGAATTTCATCAATTAGATATATTTTACTGTCTTTCTTGCCAAATTCATATTTTGTATCAACCAGAATCAAACCCATTTTATCAGCAATTTCGCTTCCTCTTTGAAATAGTTTTCGAGTATAGTCTTCAAGCATAGCATAATCTTCAGCCGAAACAATGCCTTGCTTTATTATTTCTTCTTTCGAGATGTCTTCGTCGTGGCCATCAACAGCTTTAGTAGTAGGTGTTACTATAGGCTCTCCGAAACTTTGATGCTCTCTCATTCCATCTGGTATCTTTACACCGCAAATTTCTCTACTGCCTGCTTTATACGAACGCCATGAGCTACCTGTTAAGTATCCTCTTATTATCATTTCTATCTGAAAAGGTTCACAAAATTTACCTACAGTAACCATGGGGTCGGGAGTGGCTATCTTCCAATTAGGGACAATATCGGCAGTTGCATCAAGAAACTTTGCTGCAATCTGGTTTAAAACCTGACCCTTGTAAGGAATACCTTTAGGCAATACTACATCAAAAGCAGATATCCTGTCGCTAACTACCATTACAAGATAGTCGTTATTAATATTATAAACATCCCGTACTTTTCCTTTGTAATGACTTATTTGTCCCGGGAAATTAAAATTCGTTTCAGTAATGGAATTTTTCATTTTTTATTTTATTTAATTTACTAATTGTCTTTTTCGTATGCTGTTACAATCCTCTTTACCAAAGGATGACGAACAATATCGTTTTCATCAAACTCAATTACAGATATACCTTTAATCTTTTTCATTATTCTAATTGCTTGTAAAAGACCTGATTGATTTTTCTTTGGTAAATCTATCTGAGTTATATCACCGGTAACAATAAACTTTGAATTTAGCCCCATTCGTGTAAGAAACATCTTAAGTTGATTAACCGTTGCATTTTGAGCTTCGTCAAGAATAACGAATGCATTTTCCAAAGTTCTTCCTCTCATAAAGGCCAGTGGAGCAATTTCAATTATTCCATCTTCGATAAAATCTTTTAATTTCCTCGATGGAATCATATCATTAAGAGCATCGTAAAGAGGTTGTAAGTAGGGATCAATCTTTTCTTTCAAATCACCCGGTAAGAAACCAAGATTTTCGCCGGCTTCAACTGCCGGGCGACTAAGTATTATCTTTTTTACCTGTCGGCTTTTTAAAGCCCTGACAGCAAGTGCAATTGCCGTGTATGTTTTTCCTGTCCCAGCCGGTCCAATGGCAAAAATTAAATCGTTATTGTCATAATCCTTCACCAGAACTTTTTGGTTTGCAGTTCTTGCTCGTATTAATTTGCCATTATTACCAAATAAAATTACATCTTCCTGAATACTTTTTCTTTCGTTATTTATAGAGGTCTCTTGCAAAATAATTCTTTCAAAATCATTATTAGAAATATTATTATATTTATGAAAATGTTCTGATAATTGAATGAATTTTTTCTCAAAGTGTAGCAACTCGTTTTCTTCACCCAAAATCTTTAATTCGTTTCCTCGTGCAATTATCTTTATTTTTGAGAAGTAAACTTTAAGTCTTTCCAGTTTGGAGTTGTTAACGCCATATAAATCAGTTGGGTCAACCCCTTTTAAATATAAAATCTTTTCTGTCATATAATAAATTATAATTTCTAATTTTGCATCGCAAATTAACAAATAAGAATTAAAATTATTACTATCGAAGTATTTTTTATTCCCAATCAAAAATACCGGTAAATTAATATCAATTATAGAATGAACACAAGAGAAGATAAACTGAAGGCATTTAATCGTTTATTAACAATAATGGATGAACTTAGGGATCAATGCCCATGGGATAAAAAGCAAACTATTGAGAGCTTGCGAACTCTTACTATCGAAGAGGTTTATGAACTTGCAGATGCTATTATTAAAGAAGACATGCAAGAGATTAAAAAGGAACTTGGCGATATTCTTCTTCATATTGTGTTTTACTCTAAGATCGGTTCGGAAACAAATGATTTTGATATTGCTGATGTTACAAATGCACTTTGTGATAAGCTGGTTTTCAGACATCCCCATATTTACGGAGATGTTAAAGTTGCCAACGAAAGAGAGGTTGCTGATAATTGGGAAGCCTTGAAACTTCTCGAGAAAGGTAAGAATGGTAAAAAAACTACGGTTCTTGGCGGAGTACCGGATTCTTTACCTGCTTTGGTAAAAGCAAACAGGATACAAGATAAAGCAAGGGGTGTTGGTTTTGACTGGGAAGAACGTTCGCAGGTTTGGGATAAAGTAAAAGAAGAGTTTGATGAACTGAAAAGAGAAATTGAGCGAAATGACAAGAAAAAGACAGAAGAAGAATTTGGCGATTTGTTTTTTTCTTTAATTAATGCAGCCAGACTTTATGATATCAATCCTGAAAATGCTCTTGAATTGACAAATCGTAAATTTATTAAGCGTTTTAACTATCTCGAAGAAAAAACTATTTCTAAAGGAAAATCACTGCACGATATGAGTCTTGATGAAATGGAGCTGCTTTGGCAGGAAGCCAAGAATCTATAACAGAATTCTACTTAAGTATTAAATACTTTCGTTATTAGTGTTAATTGGGATATTCAATCCAAAGTATGGCATTATCTGATGGTCAACCTCGAGATATCCAGAGTTTTGCATTATGAAAGACCATTTGTAATCTACACCAACAACAAAATAAGGTAATATCTTATATGCCGCTCTTAGCATTGCTTGAGAGTTTTCGTCGAGTGTAAATGCATCTTTAATATCTAAAATATTATCTTTAAAATAACTTCCGCTAATAACAAATCCTTTGATTAAATCCGGTGCATTAATATTTAGAAGTACTAAAGCCGGATGTGTAGAGTTAACATTATCAGGTAATAATACGCTTCCGCTGATTATCATTTTATCAACAATCTCGGCGGCCAGAGTACTGTATATTCCTTGAGAGGCTTTGCTCACGGCCAAAGTGCTAAGTTTGGCGTCTTTGTTTATTTCGTAACCAATATCAAAAAACTGAGGGATAAAATAGTCTGTGTACCATAAGCGTTCAAGTCTGGCATGCAGGTAAAATGTTTCCGAAACAATATTCATTCTTGCAGCAGTTCCAATACTTAAGCCGCTTCCGTTTGTGTAATCGTTACCAATTACTTGCAGCTCAGGATTGATATAGCCTATAGTATCAACAATTGCTTTGTCTTTTATTTTATTTAGCATACCGTATTGAGTGAAAATAGTCCAGTCAATAAAATCAGTATTAAGAAGAAATGCACCCACGTCTACAGCCCATGCATTCATCCCATTTTTTAAGAACTTGTTTGTTACATCTTTAAATAGTGATTTTGTTTGGTCATGGTCTGTTACATAACTTACTCCAAACTCAATTGTATTAACAATAGGTGTCCACAAATTACCAAAAGGTTTGTAATATGGTCTAAATGCAAGCAAAGTTATTGATTCGGGATTTAAGTCGCTGTAAATTCCTTCCAGTCCCAATTTTTCTCCAATCTCAAAGTCGAAACTTAAACCTAATTTTCGTTTCTCGTAACTAACAGAGTTTGAGTAGTTGTTCAATAATATACCATAACCAAGATATGTGTGGTTTAAATTTCCAAGCCGGATATATAAAGGGTCTTTCTTTTTCTTACCCCATTTTATATAATTTATCAAACGAAAATAACCAACACCGTCGGTATATTCTTCTGTTCTTATGTCACCACCATCCAAACTAAAGAAGAGAGGAACATCAAGTCCAAAGCCAAGTTTCCCGAATGAAAGTTCGGGTTGGAATCTTATCCCAAAGTATTGAACATTATCTATCTGTGTGAAACCTAGATTAGTGTTTACAGTACTTGGCTGATTTAAAAAGTCAAAATCTGAATTAGAAATTCCTACTAATGATTGTGCTGAAATGCCGGCTGATATAGTAGTTAATATAACTAAAAGTTTAAGCTTCATAATTACTTTACTGAGATTATTAAAGCCTATAAAATATGTCAGATTATGTTTTAGTAAATGAATAATATTTATGAGAGTTGTTTTAAACCTAATCATCTAATCAATTTTATAAGAAAATTTATTGCTTTAAAATAAACACTATTATTAAGAATCATTGTCTTTTATTAGTTACAAAGCTAACACTATTTCTTTAACTCTTAACGTTAATCAGTCAATAAAAATTATATATCGTTTATGTTAATAGTTGATTACGCATGATCTATATAACTTTTTTTTTTGTTTTAAAGATATTCCACAGCATGATTTATATATTTATCTGAAAACTATTCGGATATTTAAAAGATTATATTTTTATTTGCTTTGAGTTTATTAAATACGATTACATGAAAATTATTATTGCTGGAGCAGGAGAGGTGGGAACTCACTTAACAAAGATGTTAACAGAAGAAAATCATGATATAGTTGTTATTGAGCCTAATGCTGACCGTTTGGATTATCTAAACTCTCATTTTGATATTATGGGATTAAACGGTTCTGCTTTGTCTATAGAATTGCTTAAAGAAGCCGGAATTAAGAAAGCTGACTTGTTTATTGCCGTGACTTCTACTGAGGAACTAAATATTACCGCATCAATATTGAGTAAAAAGTTAGGTGCAAGAAAAACTATCTCACGAATAGATAATAATGAATATCTCTACCCGATTAATAAAAGATATTTTATCGACCTTGGTATTGATTCGTTTATCTATCCCGAAAGGTTGGCTGCTAACGAAGTGGTAAATCTTCTTAATAAGACAGGTACTACAGAGATTGTTGATTTCTCGGGCGGCATGCTTTCTCTTTACGTTATTAAACTAGGCGAGAAAGCTCCAATCTTAAATAAAACATTGATTGAAGCAGGTAGGTTAGATGAAGATTTTAATTACAGAGCTGTTGCTATTTCACGTAAAGGAAAAACAATTATTCCAAAAGGTGATGATGTTTTTATGGTAAACGATCTAGTGCATGTAATAACCAATCGCTCAGGCGTGAACAGACTGGTACATTATTCGGGAATGGACAATTATGTTGTTAAAAATATAATGATTCTTGGAGGAAGCCGGATTGGTAAACGTATAGCCAAGAAGCTGGAGAGCCAGTATTCCGTAAAGTTAATAGAACAAAATAAGGAAAAGAGCTTTTTGCTTTCGGATTTATTAAACAATACCCTGGTGATAAATGGTGACGGCAGAAATCAAGAATTGTTAGTTGAGGAAGGAATACAGGAGATGGATGCATTTATTGCTGTTACTGAGAACTCGGAAACTAATATTCTTTCTTGCCTGGCAGCTAAACAGTTTGGTGTAAAAAAGACAATTGCCGAGATTGAGAATATTGACTATATCGACCTTGCGGAAAACATTGGAATTGATACATTTATTAATAAAAAGCTTATTGCTGCAAGTCGTACCTATGCTCATACATTAAGGGCAGAGGTTCAATCGGTAAAATGCTTAACGGGAACCGATGCTGATGTTCTTGAATTTGTGGCCAAGCCTAATTCAAAGATCACAAGAAAAAGTATCAAAGACATTAGTTTCCCTGAGAATGCTATTATAGGTGGAGTTGTTCGGGGTAAAAATGCATTTATAGTAAGAGGTGATACACAAATAGTTGATAACGATATTGTTGTTGTTTTCTCTCTTCCTTCTGCT
>JANTGP010000145.1 GCA_024762835.1 Bacteroidota bacterium | reverse complement strand
CTAAAAATAATATATTCTATAATATTCAAATCAAATCATGGATTTCATAAAGTTAAACAAAAAAAGCACGGCTTGAGACCGTGCTTTTTTATTAGTTGTTACCCTATTACTTCACAAATTTAAAAAGTTTTGCAGATAAGTTATCTGATTTTATCCTGAAATAGTAAACCGCCTTAGGTAGATTATTTACATCAATATTGTATAAATTTTCTCCGGGTTGTGAATTTAGAGTTTCATTCATCAATTTTTTCCCTGTGGCATCAAATATTTCTAAATAATACTTAGATGATTTTTTATCAGTAAACTGAATATATAAAATATCATTAACCGGATTCGGGAAAATATTCATTGTAGAAAATGGGGCTATTAGCTCGGCAATTGAATTTGTAAATGTAATATCATAGCATTTCTCATCAAAACAATTGGAGTTGTCAATATCGGTAACCAACAAGCAAGCTGAATATGTACCGTAATCAGTATATGTATGTGTGACATTGGGTAATCCTACAGTTGTTGCACCATCACCAAAATCCCAAAACAGAATAAACTCTGATGGACTATATACTGATGAAAAATTAACAGTCATACTATCAATTACATAAGAATAGTTTGCAACTAAGGGGCAATCTGTTACAAAAACATCTTGGGTAAAAACCGCATTGCAATTTGGGTAATAAATACTTGTTACCGTTAAAGATACCTGAAATGTATCTTCTTGAGTATATGTATGTTCAGGATTTGCAATATTTTGAACAATTACTCCATCACCAAAATCCCATTCAAGGTCATAAACAAGAGGGTCGTAATTATAATCAACAGAAAACATGGCTGTAAGTGTATCTGTTTGAAAACTAAAAGAAGCATCTAAAGCACAAACCTCAATCGAGGAATAATTTGAACAATAGGGATAAGTCAATGATGTTACGGTTGCATATGCGGTATATTGTCCGGGCGACGAATATGTGTAATTAATGTTATCTGTACCGTAAGTTGTTGTTCCATCTCCAAAATTCCAAAATATTTGATATCCTGCTGAAGAATACGAGTTATCTAGAACAAAATCGAAATTAAAATTTCCGTTATCTATATAGCTGAAATCACTTACTATATAACTACAATCATATACTGTAATTGACTGTGTAAAAGAATCAAAACAGGTGGAATCATACAAATTTTCTACTGTAAGTGTAACATCATAAGTACCCTCGGCAAGATAAGTATGTGATGGCGAAAGACCTGAGGCAAAAGTTGTATCGCCAAAATCCCACATCAAGGAATAATGGCTTGTATCATAAGGCAGCACAGTGTTAAAATCAACATCTAGTTCCGTTGCAGTAAAATCAAAATATGCCAAGGCTGCACATGAATCTGCCTGAATGGTAATTGTAACGGTATCGGCGCAAAGACTATCATTTAAACTTCCAACAATTAGAGTAACATCATAATTATCTTCATATGGGAAGATATGATCTACACTAGAACCACTTGTTGAGTCAATTACACCATCGTCGAAATCCCAAATGTAAAAATATCCCGCAGATGTATAACCTGCACTACAAAAATATTCCAAACCAAAACTTTGGTAACTAAAACCTGCACTTGCATAACAGTTATTTAGAAGTATCTCATGAGAAACAGTATCTGAACATAAAGGATAAAGATTATTAGTTACAACTAGTGTTACTGTAAAGTATCCTTGAGTAAAATAATAATGATATGCTGATGATAATCCTATTTCGCTTTGCCCATCGCCAAAATCCCAACTAATAGTGTATTCGTTTTCATAGGCTGGATCAGTTACAAATGATGCTACATCACCAAATACATCATAAGAAAAATCAATATCCAAATCACAAACAAAAGCCTCAACATCATAACTTACCGTATCGGTACAAGTACTATCATTAAGATCTGTAACTGAAAGAGAAACAGTAAAGATATCTGTAGTATCGAAAAGATAATTTATAGAGTCTTGTCCTGTCATGAAATTACCATCACCCATATCCCATACAATATTGTAAGAGGTAGAATCATAAGGAAAATAAGTATAGAAATTTGCATCATTTGCTGTAATATCAAAATTAAATTCTGCATTTGCTTCACAACTTGACGCATCTATGTATAAACTGTCGTAATCGAAACATGTAGAATCGTTTAAGTCTTCAACTGAGAAAGTAACAAGATATGTACCCGGACTTGCATAAGTATGATTAAATGCACTTTGATAGTTATTGGTTGTTCCGTCGCCAAGGTCCCAGTTTATTGCAAACAAACTTGTATCGTAGCTTACATTTTGGGTTGAGGACACAGAGAAATCAACACTTAAGCCAAAATCGAAATAAGAAATTTGAGCATATGCTTCGCAATCGGGTAAAACATTGATACTATAATCTTCCACTTCTCCCCAAGTGGAATAGCCACATGGGCTTAGATTTCCGACATACATTAGGCGAATACGCATTGTGGTTTGCCCCAATAAAGCAGTTGCCGGAACAGTAATTGAAGAAGTAAAGGATGCACCACCATTTTGTATATCTAAAACATAAAATTCATCCGGGTCGTCAAAATCAAAGTCCTGATTCCAGTCAATCCATACAGCGCATTGATCGTTTTGATAAGCAGATCCATTATTAACAGTTATCGGAAAATTTTGAGAAACGATTAAATCAGTTGAGATGTTGGTAAAATCGGTGTATCCGGCTGTAGATGAGGTATTAGAGATTGAGGCAAATTCCACGTAGCTAATGTATTCATCCTGACCACCTCCTGCTGAACAATAAATTGTTTGTGCGTTTAAGCCTAAACTAAGGCTTATAATCAATAGGGTTAGTTTTAATTTTTTCATATGATTAGTTTTACGTTAAAAAATGTTAAAAAAACAAAATTAATGCCAAAAGTAAAACTCAAATTATGGATTGCACTAAAGATACAAAAAATATTTTAATTACGAAGTTCGAAGTTTTTACCAAGATATACGCGCCTGACGTGTTCATTTTCTGACAATTCCTTAGCTGTGCCAGACATAAGGACTTTCCCCTCAAAAAGCAAGTATGCTCTATTTGTAATCGACAGTGTTTCATGAACATTATGGTCAGTAATAAGAATACCGATGTTTTTTTCTTTCAACGAAGCAACTATTGTCTGTATATCTTCTACGGCAATGGGGTCAACTCCGGCAAAGGGTTCATCAAGCAATATAAATTTAGGGTCGATAGCCAAGGCTCTTGCAATCTCTGTACGGCGACGTTCACCCCCTGACAATTGATATCCTAAGCTTTTTCTAATTTTCTCAAGACCAAATTCTCTTATCAATCCATTGGTTTTTTCCCTTTGCTCATCTTTCGACATGCTAGTCATTTCAAGAATAGCCATAATATTATCCTCAACACTCAACTTTCTAAAAATTGACGATTCCTGAGCCAGATAAGCTATTCCCATTTGTGCTCTTTTATAAACGGGCTTGTCTGTTATGTCAATATCATCAAGGTAAACTTTACCTGAATTTGGTTTAATTAAACCAACAATTGTATAAAATGATGTTGTTTTTCCTGCACCGTTTGGACCCAGTAAACCAACAATTTCACCTTGGTTTACATTTATAGTTACACCATCAACAACAGTTCGGTTTCTATATTTTTTTACAATTTGTTCGGTTCGTAATATCATTTTCTTTTTTCAAATTTTTATTCGGCAATTAAAGAGTTTGCCTTTTTCTCGACTTTAGCTGCAAGGCGAATTCCAATTTCGTAAAGCAATATCAAAGGTAAACAAACCAATATTTGACTAAACACATCCGGTGGGGTAATTATTGCAGCTAATGCCAAAATAATTACCACTGCATGTTTTCTGTATTTTCGTAAAAAAGCAGGTGATATTAATCCGGCTTTTGCAAGAAACAAGATTAGCACAGGAAGCTCAAATATAACACCGGCAGCAAGAACTACTGATGTCACGGTTGATATATATGAATTTAAATTTATTTTATTGGCAACCTGACTGCTTACGCTATATGAACCAAGAAAATGAACTGATAAAGGAACAATTAAATAGTACCCAAACAACACTCCGAGAATAAATAATAATGATGTAAAAAAAATAGCTCCACGTGAGTTTTTCTTTTCGGTCAGATATAAAGCAGGTTTTACAAAACGCCAGAATTCCCAAAAGATATAAGGGAATGCCACAATTATTCCTGCAAAGATTGAAACCATAATATGGGTAGAAAACTGTCCTGCCATATTTATATTAATAATTTCGAATGGATGAGAATTAATACAAAGAGTAGGTGTGTTTACCAGTTCTGCTAATTTACACAATTGCCTGTTTGTCCAAAAATCGGGCATCTTAGGTGATAAGATTATTGAATCGAAAATAAAATCATGAAAGATAAAAGCCACAACAGCAAATACTAATACTGAAATTACCGAGCGTATGATATGCCAACGAAGCACCTCCAAGTGATCCAAGAAGGACATTTCTTTTTCTTCGTTGAGGTTTTTTCGCATGATTTGTTCTTATTCAAATTGTTATACTATTCCTTCTCTTATTATATCATGAATATGTACAAAACCAAGATATTCTTCATTGTCAAGAACAACAATCTGTGTTATGCTATTGTTTTCCATGGTATGAAAAGCATTTATTGCAAGATCATTGACTGCACATGTCTTAGGATTTATTGTCATAATATCTTTTGCTCTGAGTTTTTGAAAATCAGGTGAAGATTGCAACATTCTCCGCAAATCGCCATCGGTAATTATCCCAAGTAATTTATTTTCATTATCTAAAACTGCAGTAGCACCAATACGCTTCGACGAGATTTCGACAATTACACTGTTTATATCATCATCCGGTTTTACCCTTGGCACTTCATTATTTGTGTATAAATCACTAATTCTGGTATATAGTTTCTTGCCTAAGGACCCGCCAGGGTGCATTTTAGCAAAATCATTTGTTGAAAAGCCCCGCATATTTAAGAGGCAAACTGCCACTGCATCGCCCATAACCAGTTGTGCCGTAGTACTATTTGTGGGTGCAAGATTATTCGGACAAGCTTCGCTGTCGACTGTTGCTTTTAAAATAAAATCGGCTTGCTTAGCAAGAAAAGAATCGGTATTTGAAACAAGTGCCACAATCTTATTTCCCATATTTCTGATAAGAGGTGTCAATACTTTTATTTCAGGTGTATTACCGCTTTTGCTGATACAAACAACAATATCATCATTTTGAATAATTCCGAGATCACCATGAATAGCATCGGCAGCATGCATAAAAATAGCCGGTGTCCCCGTTGAGTTTAAAGTAGCAACAATTTTATTGGCAATATTGGCACTTTTGCCTATGCCCGTAACTATTACACGTCCCTTACTATTTAAAATCAGCTCTATAACTGCAACAAAATCAGCATCAACAAAATCAGCCAACTTTGTTACCGATGCTGCTTCATTTAGTATAGTAGCCTTTGCAATCTCTTTTATTTTATCTGCTTCAAACCCCATCAGGATAAATATTTTTTTCAGCCGTAAAGTTAATGTAATTTATATTGATTGAAAACATGAATAATTCTTGCAATTGGATGATTGTTTTATATTGCTTAACCGGGTTATGTTTTAGATGCAATTGCAGTAGTCCTTGGAATTCATTCCGCATTGGCATTGCCCTCCATACAGGGCATCAGTCAACACTGCATTCATCTCTGGCCTTGTTACTGAGCTTAGCGATGTATCAGCTAAACGAATGCTTGGTTGTTATATAGAGTTACTTGTTTATCTTCATATCTAATGTGTTTTTCCCAACAGTATATGCATATGAAGAAGAAGGAATATATTGAATATTAAGTTCTCCAACATTTTTATCACCTTCTTTATTAATTGTTGTTACTATTGGGTTAAATATTTTGTTTTCTGCACAAAACTTAATTAAACTTTTTAATTCTTTTGGTTTATTATAATATCTATCATTCCATTTAATTTCTAAAGCCCAAATTGCTTTTAAATTTTCATTTAATCCAACCATATCAACTTCTCCATTATTCCACCTTGCATACCAAGGTGTAAACCAATCTCTATGCATCCATTGAGCAAAAATTGCTGTTTCAACCATATTTCCAATCATTTCGTCTGTTGCTGTTATGGGTGAAAACAAAGCACTACGCAAAGATGGATTTGTTAAATAGATTTTAAAAAAATTGTCTCGTTTAAACCTCTTGCCACTTTGATCTATTCGCTTAACTTTTTTTATTAAATAGGCTGCTTCAAGATATTCAATGTATTTTTTTAATGTGTTCTTTGGTACTTGAGATTGCTTACTTAATGTTTCTAAAGAAAATTCACCACCACTATTATAAGCAATTGTTGTAAATAAAGAGTTTAGTTCTCTTGTATCCGAAATTCCATATAAACTTGGCAAATCTCTTAAAAGTACTTTATCTACTATATCTTGTCTGATATATCTGCCCGGGTTTGCTTGTATTTTGTTAGAAAAAATTACTTCCGGATATCCTCCAAAATTTATGTAGTCAATAAAATGTTGATTTAATTCATCTAAATGACTTGTAGAATAAAATTCTCTAATCTTCCCATTCAATTTAATATCAATTGTTTTAATTAATTTATCAAGTCCTTTTAAATGAATGTATTCGTTAAAAGTTAAAGGGGGTAATAAAAAGTCTGTAAAACGTCCGGCACCACTTTCGTTGCTTGCAAATTTTAAAGCCGCTGCAGCAGATCCCGAAACAATAAATTTATCTTTTCTATAACTATCTACTAACGATTTTAAATGTACTTCCCAGTTTCTACAGTATTGGATTTCATCAAAGATAATTATCCAATCATCCTTATCTTTAATTCCGGTTGCCTCTTTTGCATAATTAAAAATTTGTTCAAGTGTAATATTATTATAAATCGGATTTTCAATAGTTATAAAAATAATCTTTTGAGGATTTATTCCGTTTTCAATCATATCTTGAATCATATGAAATAACATTACTGTTTTTCCAACTCTTCTTGGCCCCATCAACACAACAGCTCTACGAACATCCCTTTCGTAAACTATAGGTTTAAAGAGTTCAAAATATAATCTTCTTGGCATTTCTTGATAATCAGCCTCAATATGCCCATCTATCCACCAAGGATTTTCAAACCTAATTCTATTTAATACCTGTTCTTTAGAAATTTCTCTAAGCATAATACCATTATTTTTGACAAAAATACAAAATAAAGTAAAACAATTGACCTTATTCGTGACATTAATTTAAAATAAGACTAAAGCAACGTTTAGATATTCTTATTTCCTAATTCTCTATAACGGGAGTCTCCGCAACAACCTCCTTTAACTGTCAAAGGTATAATAATACCGATTAGTAAATACAATTGGTAAAATATCTCATTAGGTTGTGATTTTTGTAGATTCTTTCGCCAGGGTAGATTCAACTGGCAAATCCGGATCAGTCAACACTGCATTCATCTCTGGCCTATCTGCGAGACGAATGCTTAGTTGTTGTGTAGCGTTTCTGTTTTTATTTACATCTCAATTAGTTCTAAAATCAATTTTGTCAGGATTTTTACATCACTGTTTATTGTCCCTTGCATATATTGGTCATAAAGGTTTTTGTTGTCGGGTGGATTCAGATTTAATATCAAAGCTTTTTCCAATGCTAGTAATCGTAAAAATTCTCTTTGCGTACGTCCATTTCCTTCTCTGAAAGGATGTAGATAATTGTTACTACTCAGCAGCCAATGAAAATTCCAACTAATTGATTTTCTATACGTTTTGTCACGATTTTGGTGCTTCGCAAACCAAAATCCCGCCAAAAC
>JANTGP010000144.1 GCA_024762835.1 Bacteroidota bacterium | reverse complement strand
ATTTTACTTTATGTTAAATATATGCCTTTGTTATTTGATGTAGTTAGGATATTGCTAAACTATGCCGACATAAAAGTGCTAAATAATACACAATCGTAGTTAAAAACTACGCTTAGCGTTGGGATTTCAGAACTAAACAGGCGTATATATAAAAAAGCCCCGGAGGTCTTCCGAGGCTTTTATGTTATTCTGATAATTTATTCCAATACTCATTAAATTCTTCATAAGTAATGTCATCTTCTAAACTTGATAAATCGAATTGGTTCAAATCAAAGATGCCGTATTTACCAAATTTAAATTTTGTCGATGGAAACACATGTATTACTTTGTTTTGTTCGCTTAATCCCAACTCTTTTTTTATAGCACCATTTTCATCTATTTCCAAAAATAATTTTGATAAATCTTTCTGAAACTTTGATAATTCTATAAAATCACTATCTATTACTAAATATTTCATGGCTTAGGAGGTTTTATGATGGGTGTTTGCTTAAACCACGTCCAAGGTTTATACCAGTTGTATTTGTGAAAATGATAATGGAATCCCATATTCTGACCTGTCTTAGCAAGATTTCCACCACCTTTAGCTCCCCATGTAACTGTTGCACCGGAAGTGCCAGCTTCAACTGCAATTTGATTAGAAACAACTGTTTTCCCGGTTCTAAACCAATCTGAAGGACGAGAGTTCTTGATTATATTAAAAGCTGTTTTTCCGCTACTTGCTAAAGATACAACTCCTTCAATCCCCCCGGTAGCTACAAAGAGCAATGTATTTGTCGTGGCTTTTGTAACCGGATGCTCAAGAAAATCTTGTTGCCCCTTATGAATAGACGAAACAAAAAGTTCCATTTGTGACCTTTCAGAAAGAGGGCTATTTCGTCTTAATAATTGTCCTTTTAATCCATCATTGTTCAGGACTTTATTTTCTGCATTTACTGGAATGTTAGAAATTGAGATGGGTACATTTTCGTAATAATTCACGTAATTGCCTTCAATATCTGGAATAGAAACAGCTTTGCCAACATTTGTAAATTCTTCTCCATTAACTGTAATATTCGCATCACTCTTGTCCTGCCAAATTAAATTCCCAGCTTCACTCTGATACCAGTCAGCACTCATGCCTGTAGGATCAATTAAAACTATTGGGTTATTGTGTACATAGTGGTAAGGCATCCATGATGGGAATTCGTCTGCGAGTGGGTCAACCGTATGAAACCTACCCAGTTGTGCATCATAGCATCTTGCCCCGTAATCATACCAATCGAGTTTTGTGTCGGTAATAGAGTTGCCGTCGGTATCGAAAGCGTCGTCTTGTAGCTCTCCCGATTGGTCGGGATTTCCACTTCGTTTCAATTTGCTGTTGTATTTGTATTTGTTGCTTGTTGTATTTGCACTTTGGTAGTTTAACATAGGCATTTGCATTCCAATGGGGTAGTAGTGGTCTTCCGGTTTGAAAGCCAAAGCTTCTTCTGCAAGATTATGAACTTTGCAATTCCTATTCATTTAGCAAATATAGCAATTTTTAGCTTATTTGTGTTTGATTGATAGTTAAGGTTAATAGCAATCTACCTATTTCAATTTGCAGGTGATTCCTCGCTACGTTCGGAAGGACATTCCTTTTTTTGTGGAATGGGAATACTTGGCGGCTTTGCCGCCAAGTATTCCCCAATCTAGACCAACACGAATTGTCATTCCGAATACCGATTTTTGGAATGAGGAATCCCATAGTGAGTTAGCTTGAATAATTTATTTACTGAGTTTACTTTATGTTAAATATATGCCTTTGTTATTTGATGTAGTTACGCTATTGCTAAACTATGCCGACATAAAAGTGCTAAATAATACACAAGCGTAGTTAAAAACTACGCTTAGCGAGGGGTAGAGTTAATACAAAATTAAATTGTGCACTTTCACTAAACACAAAAGTTTCCAAATAACCATTATCCAAATCTTGCTTTTGCACTTTTGCTGTTCTATCTATAAAAATCGCATAATCATTTAACTCGTTTGCATAGAATATCTTCTCTTTTATTTGAGAATAAATATTTCCAAACAAATTCATTAATGTCACCAGTATTATATTCTTTTCATTCCTTTTTAAATAAACCCATCAATATTAATGCTACTCCAAATGAAAATAGTATTGCTCCTGCTGCCATATCAATGAATGGGTTTTCTTTTGGGTATAAGAAAACAGTTTGTTCTTCATTAACTCGCATATCAATATAGCTGTCTTCCTTTAATTCATCACAAAATTTGCCGCCAACATCCTTAGAATGGATTTTACCATTGTATTCAAACTTAAAATAATAATGTCGTTTACCACTAATGCAATTGGGTACTTGGATTACATGTACCTGAATAATTTCACCATTTCTAAATGTATCTACTTTGCTTAAATCATATCTCACAAAGAAAAAACTTCCTACAACAATTAATACACCTGCAATCTTATAAAACCACTTCATTATTATTAAAAAGGATAAATTGGCGTTGCTACTCTTGTATTGTCAGACGGCTGTGTGTATGTTGGTGGTATATAAGAACTCCCATTTCCACTACTTCCACTTACCACACTGTATGTTGGGTTTTGCAATACTTTTTCTCCAACTTCCCCAGTCACTGCCTTACTTGCCGTATTAGCTGCATTTGCTGTATTAACTTTACTTTGTGCGTTATCTACAGCTGCAGCTCTACTTGCTCTTGGCGTATCACCTGCAACTCTTTGCGCCCTATCTAGTGTGTTATTTAACTGCTTAGTATCTACACTTTTTGCCGGTATGACATCCGCAACTTTGCTCATCACAACATCAGTAGCAACTTTTGTTACAGAAATATCCATTACATCGTTTCCGCTTTTAACATTATCATTCATTTGCTGAGCAACAGATTCTGTTGCTTCTATTGCAGTTTCGGCAGTTGCTTTTATAGCTACTTGAGCTGCTGTTTTTGCTCCAGTCTTACCAATCGCTGAAAGCCCTCCTGTAGCTGCTCCAGAAGCAGCAGAAATAAGAATAGAAACTGCATCAATATCAGTCCATGGACTTTCGTTTCCGTCTGCATAATTCATAGCTACTTGAGCCCCATAGTCTACAGCAGCACCTACTACTAATCCAATACACCAAGGACAATTCCCATCAGGGTCAGTTAAATTTATAGGAGTATTCCAAGCATAACTATATGGTGATTTATCGATTTGCATTTCATCATTAGCAAGTGCGTCGAGAACGTGCCAACGGCCTAAGGCTGGGTCATAAAACCTTGCTCCGTAATCACACCAATCGAGTTTTGTGTCGGTAATAGAGTTGCCGTTGGTGTCGAAAGCGTCGTCTTGTAGCTCTTTACCGTTGTATTTGTATTTGTTGCTTGTTGTATTTGCACTTTGGTAGTTTAACATAGGCATTTGCATACCAAAGGGGTAGTAGTGGTCTTCCGGTTTGAAAGCCAAAGCTTCTTCTGTAAGATTATGAACTTTGCAATTCCTATTCATTTAGCAAATATATAAAAATAAGTGATAAAACTAAAACAGACTCGGTGTGTCTTTAAGACAGGCCAAGTCTTGTCATATTGAACAATCAAAATGCCTT
This sequence comes from Bacteroidota bacterium, assembly GCA_024762835.1. GTDB lineage: Bacteria > Bacteroidota > Bacteroidia > Bacteroidales > M50B96 > JANTGP01. The sequence goes on along the minus strand of JANTGP010000144.1, from coordinate 4,286 downwards.
TACGGTCTTGTTCTTCATGGAAATGAAAACTTAAAATGAAGCATTAATATTGAAACCAAAGTGTTACTTTTGTTACTATTATCGATATTACTGATAATAAATAGTTTATATTTTTGACATGTACTAAATAAAAAGAGCTAAAAGTTATCATTCAAAATTGTACTTTTGTGGCCTAAGTAATTAATGAAATAAGAGATAAAATGAAGAAATTAAGAATTGTTGACATATTAAAATCCGAAAGAGAAATAAGCATTGGCGATAAGCTAACTGTAATGGGATGGGTACGCACAAAGCGAGGCAGTAAAAATGTTGCTTTTATTGCTCTAAACGACGGCTCAACCATAAACAATATTCAAATAGTTGTTGATGTGCAGTCATTTGACGAAAACTTATTGAATAAAATTTATACAGGTACCTCACTCTCAATAGAAGGAGAATTAATAGAGTCCCTAGGTAGCGGACAACAGGTTGAGATACAGGCAAACAATATTAAATTACTTGGCGAAGCAAATCCTGATGAATACCCTATTCAGGCAAAAAAGCATACACTTGAATTTTTAAGAGACCATGCTCATTTACGTTTTCGCACAAGTACTTTTAGTGCAATAACACGTATTCGTCATGCAATGATTTTTGCTATTCATAAATTCTTTAACGACAAAGGTTTTGTAAATATCCACACCCCAATTATCACCGGCTCAGATGCCGAGGGTGCAGGCGAAATGTTTCGCGTAACAACGCTTGATGTTAATAATTTACCTTTAACAGAAGATAAAAAAGTCGATTTTAGTCAGGATTTTTTCGGTAAAGAAACAAACCTGACCGTTTCCGGACAATTAGAAGCTGAACTTGCTGCTCTTGCAATGGGACAAGTTTATACATTCGGTCCTACTTTTAGAGCCGAGAACTCTAATACATCGCGACATCTTGCTGAGTTTTGGATGATAGAGCCTGAAGTTGCCTTTTATGAGATTGACGAAAACATGGATCTTGCCGAAGACATGCTGAAATATGTTATTAAATATGCCCTCGATAATTGTGCTGATGATTTGGCATTTTTAAGCAAACGTCTTATTGATGAAGAAAAATCAAAACCCGAAAAAGACAGAGCACCAATGGAACTGATAGAGAAATTAAAATTTGTTCTTGAAAATGACTTTATACGAGCAGACTACACTGAGGCAATTGAGATTTTAAGAAACTCTAAGCCAAACAAGAAAAAGAAATTCCAGTTTGTAATTGACAAATGGGGTATCGACTTGCAATCGGAACATGAAAGATATTTGGTAGAAAAGCACTTTAAGAAGCCTGTTATTCTAACAAACTACCCAAAAGACATTAAAGCCTTTTACATGAAACAAAACGATGATGGCAAAACCGTTCGTGCAATGGATATTCTTTTCCCCGGCATTGGTGAGATTGTTGGAGGCTCGCAAAGAGAAGAAGATTATACTAAACTAAGAAACCGTATGAAGGAAATGAATGTGCCCGAACAAGAGATGTGGTGGTATCTTGAAACCAGAAAATTTGGAACTGTTCCTCATAGCGGATACGGTCTTGGTTTTGAAAGACTAATGCTTTTTATTACCGGAATGGGAAATATCAGAGATGTAATACCCTTCCCTCGTGCACCAAAATTAGCAGAGTTTTAATATTAATAAATAAATTAGTATCTTGAGGACAAAAAAAAGCACTAAATGTTAAACCAAAAATTACAACAAAAGTTACTTCAGAAACTTTCGCCGCAGCAGATTCAACTTATTAAGTTGCTCGAAGTACCTACATTTATGCTGGAACAGCGTATTAAGAAAGAATTGGAAGAAAATCCTACTCTTGAAGAAGGTGCTGATATTGAGGCAAAAGATAATCAAGAGGAGATTGACGAAGAGGAAGAAGAATTAAAAGAAAACGAATTCTCTCTTGAAGATTATATGAACGATGAAGATGTCCCGACTTATAAGTTAAAAGAAAATAACTATTCAAAAGACGATAAAAAAGAAGATATCCCTTTTTCCGTCGGCTCAACTTTTCGCGAACATCTGGTATCTCAATTGGGACTTAGAGTATTAAACGAACATAAATACAATCTGGCAAAGTACATAATTGGTAATATTGATGATGACGGGTACTTACGCCGCGAGATTTATGCTATTGTTGATGATTTGGCTTTAACACAAAATATAGAAACTACCGAAGAGGAACTTTTAGAAGTTTTACAGATTATTCAGGATTTTGAACCTTTAGGTATTGGTGCCCGCAATCTTCAAGAATGTTTACTTATTCAAATAAATAAGAAAGACCTCAACAATCCGGATATTAAAAATGCAGCAATAATTCTTAAAGATTACTTCGATGAATTTACAAAGAAACATTATGATAAGATTTTAAAGAACTTGTCAATTACCGAGGAAGAATTAAAAAAGGCAAATGAGGAAATAATTAAATTAAATCCCCGACCCGGTGGCTCATTTGATGACAGTAGAAGTAAAATAAATCAGGTTATCATGCCCGATTTTATTTTAGAGCAGCACGAAGGCGTATTACATCTGAGGTTAAATCAACGAAACGTTCCGGAATTAAGAATTAGCCGGACGTATGCGAATATGCTTGAGAATTATTCTAAAACCAAGAAGCCATCAAAACAAGATAAAGATGCACTGACTTATGTTAAGCAGAAGCTTGATTCGGCAAAATGGTTTATTGATGCCATAAAGCAACGCCACGCTACTTTACTGAATACAATGAATGAAATAATTGAATACCAAAAAGAGTATTTTATTGATGGTGATGAAACGAAATTACGACCAATGATTTTGAAAGATATTGCCGACCGTACAGGCCTCGACATATCTACAATATCAAGAGTTGCAAACAGCAAATATATTCAAACACATTTTGGAATATATCCATTAAAGCATTTCTTTTCTGAAGGAATGATGACAGACTCGGGCGAAGAGGTATCGACTCGCGAGATAAAGAAAATATTACAAGATTGCGTTAACGAAGAATCTAAGAAGAAACCACTTACCGACGAGAAACTAGCTAATATACTTAACGAAAAAGGCTATCCACTTGCACGACGTACTGTTGCTAAATATCGCGAGCAACTTAACATACCGGTAGCAAGGTTACGAAAAGAGATATAATATCAGAATCTTTATGTTAAAATACTTCAATAGAATAGTCTCAATACTTTTCAATCCACTGCTAGTTCCACTTTACGGCTTACTAATAATACTAAATTCAGGCACCTATCTGGCATATATTCCAAGCGAAGTGAAGAATATTATTTTAAGTGTTTATTTCATCTCAAGCATAATATTACCACTTAGCACAGCACCTTTACTCTATTACCAGAAATTAATTCGCGATTGGCAATTCAAGACACATAAAGAAAGAATACTTCCTCTCTTAATATTAGCGGGATTTTATGTTTTTGCATGGTTCATGCTTAAGCGAATACAAATACCATATTTATATATTTCCTTTATATCCTATTGCTCAGTTGCAATAATACTCTCAGCAGTTATTTCCATAAAAATAAAAATTAGCATTCACATGCTTGGAATGGGAATATTAACCGGTTTAGTCCTGGGATTGTCATTTCAGAAAACAGCAGACCTTCATTTCCTGCTAATTCTTTTGTTGTTACTATCAGGTATTACAGGCAGCAGCCGTTTATTAAAAAAAGAAACCACCCCTTTTATGGTTTACACAGGTTATATTCTCGGTTTTCTTTCCGTCTTCGTCCCGATTAACTTTTATTAGAAAAGCTGTTATTACAAATTGTGTTATAAATCATCCGATATGTATCGGATTTGAAAACTATTCCGAGTAATTAATGTCAAAGCTATCCGAATAAAGGATGTAAATATAATATTCGTCCATAATGATAAAATACTGATAATTACCCATTAAAAAAAGAGATTACCGTTCCCGATAATCTCTTTTGCTCCTCATCTTAGACTCGAACTAAGGACCCTCTGATTAATCCCGCTCGAGCGGGACTCTAACCAACTGTGTAACAAAATTCTTATTTGTTTGATTCTCAATAATGCTTTCAAGAAACCTTCTTGATTTCTGCTTTTTTATATATTTCTCAATTATCATTGCCTTTCCTATTTCATTACCAACGAATATTTTTGCGGCAATTTTCCAAGGTCTGTACTTTGATGTAAAGCTATTATATTTGGAAGTATTGTGTTGGTTAAGTGTTAAGTCAAGTATAAACTTACGCCCGAATACTTGTTCTTTTTCGGTTTTGCTTCATTATAAAAAGACTCACA
>JANTGP010000143.1 GCA_024762835.1 Bacteroidota bacterium | reverse complement strand
GCAAATGGTATGTCAGGAGTTGTTTCAATTAATGGTAGCAGCTCGTTGAACCTTACAGCAAACTCATGGGTAAGCCCACAAACTTATTGTGGATTAAGTAGTAGTGAAACAGTAACTGTAAACATTGTAAATAATTCATCTGCCCCTATCTCCTCAGATTTCGACATCTCCTATTCAATTGATGGTGGATTATCATGGATAACTGAAAATTATTCAGGAGGAATATCTGCAAATGATACAATGGATTACTCTTTCATGCAAACAGCTGATTTTTCTGCCTTTATAAATTCAGGAGGAAGTAATGCTGACTCAACATATAGCGTAATGTTTAATATCTCATTTGCAAGTGATGCTGATACTTCTGACAATTCATTCTCAACAACAATAACCAATATGGTGCCTCCGTATGTAAGTATCTCAGGCTTAAACACTGATTATTGCCTATACGAAAATATGGCTATTCCTCTAACAGGAACTCCATCAGGAGGAACTTTTAGCGGTGATGGTATTGTTGGCGAAAGTTTTACTATAGGTTTTGGGGGCTTTCCTTTTGCCGGACCAGGTACTCATTGTATAGTTTACACATATTTTGATGTAAATACCGGTTGTGATGGTTTAGATACATTTTGCGTAAATGTTCATACTGTTCCTATTGCAACAATAGGCGGTTTCAGCAGTTTAGAGGCTTGTGTTTACGATACACTAAACTTAACAGGTGATCCAAGTGGAGGCGTATTTGATAATTCATATATTAACTCCACTACAGGCGTATTTACTCCTTTGGTACAAGGTAACTATGATATAACTTATTCGTATACTGATGTTAATGGATGTGTTGACACAAGTGATGTTTACACATTCTTGATTCATCCACTACCTGCTGTAACTTTTAATAATTTAACAAAAGCATATTGTGTAAGTACTCAAGCGGTTACTCTAACAGGTACACCTGAAGGTGGCGACTATTCTATAAGCGGAGGAGTTGGTATCACAGGTAATATTTTAAATCCTTCTATTGTATCACCAGGCATTCACAACATTAACTATACTTATACCGACTCTTTCGGTTGTGTTAATAATACAAGCCTCAATATTAAAGTATTTCCTCTTCCTAATGTTAATTTTACCGGATTAAGTCCTGAGTATTGTCAATTCGACGATTCAGTAGCATTAATAGGTTTCCCCTCTGGTGGTGAGTTCTCAGGGGCAACAAATACCGATTATTATAATCCTGTTGCTCCAGGAAACTATAGTGTAACATATACATATGCACAGCAGCAAATGTACTATGATACTGTATTTTGCGAAAACTCTGAAACAAATCTTACTGTAGTACATAGTTTACCAATTGTTGATCTTAAGGCTGGAAACCCAATATCCATAATTGGCTCTATTGAAACATCACAACCTGATACGGTAACCTTAAATGCTGGCCCGGGATATACAAACTACGCATGGAATACAGGCGGAACGAATCAGACTCAGGATTGTAATTATGATTTTGGATATCCGGTTGTTGGTTACGGAGAATACTCTGTAACAGTTACAGATAATCACTCATGTAATGGAATTGATACCCTGTTTATTAGCGGTACCGATGCCAAAATTGTTGAGCTAACATCTCCTACTTCAAACTGTGTTTTAAGTGGAACAGAGGATATAACCATAAAATATACAAATAATGGAACATATACTTTCCTTGCCGGTGAAGTTATTAACTTTAATGTCAATCTTGATGGAGGAAGTGTTATCAGCGAGCCATACTTTTTAACAAATGACTTTGCACCTTGGGATACTATGAATTATACATTTACCAGTAATTTAACAAATCTAAACACTATTGCACAAGTTGGTGATTATGAATTCTGGTCAGTATTAAATTTCCAACCCGGCTTGGATATTTTGCCGGATGTTAATGCACATAATGACACCTTATTTACAACTGTTGTAAATGGCGGTTTGCCAAATGTTGACTTAGGTGTTGATTTTAATACAGGTAATCCTGACACAGTAACTCTTGATGCAGGCGATTTCTCTACTTACTTATGGAATACAGGTGAAAACACACAAACTATAAGTATCAATCTTGATATGCTAAACGAATATTGCGTAACTGTTACCGACCAGTTTGGTTGCGAAGATGATGATTGTATTACTATTTATGATATCGTTGAATTAGCACCAAGTTTCAATAAGATAAACCTCTATCCTAACCCTAACAAAGGTGTGTTTACACTGGATGTAGAAAATAGAGCTGCAACTGATGTTTTCTATAAATTAATTGACAACCAAGGTCGTATTATTTTACAGAAACATAATACCGGAAGTACCACTTTTAAAGATAATATTGATATTTCGAATGTTGCAAAAGGTATTTATATGTTGCAAATTTTTAATGGAATTGATATTAACATGATTAGAGTTGTTGTAGAATAAACAATTACATAAACATATAAAAAGAGGCTGTTCAAAACTTTTGAACAGCCTCTTTTTTTTGCCCTACCATTTATTCTTTCTTCATTTATAATAGTTGGCTTAGCAAATGATGTAATTAAAATTTGAAATATTTTTAAGAAAACATATAAATATGTAGATAGATTTTATACATTTATAGGCTAAATAAAAAAAAGATGGCTACAAAGAAAACAGTTAAGAACCAGAAGGTTGATGAAATAATAAATGATGAATATGGTAAATTACCACCACAGGCAGTTGAATTGGAAGAAGCTGTTTTGGGTGCATTAATGCTTGAAAAAGATACCTTTGATAATGTAATTGAGATACTTAAACCTGAAAGCTTTTATAAAGATTCACATCAAAAGATTTTCTCGGCTATTCTTTCCCTTTCGGCTAAAGAAGAAGCCATTGATATTTTGACTGTAACTGAGGAACTAAAACGAATGGAGCAACTTGAGCAAGTTGGTGGTCCTTTTTATATAACTCAATTAACCAGACGTGTTGCTTCAGGTGCCAATGCAGAATTTCACGCACATATTCTTGCTCAGAAATTTATTCAAAGAGAGCTTATCAGGGTTTCTTCTGAAATACAAAAACGAGCATTCGATCAAACTATTGATGTAAAAGATTTATTGGAATTTTCTGAATCTGAGCTGTTCAATATTGCTGAAGGAAATATTAAAAAGCAAACACAAAAAATCAGTCTCCTTATTAATAATGCACTAGATCAAATACAAGAAGCTGCGAAACAAAAAGATGGACTTAGTGGAATACCATCAGGCTATACAGGCATTGATAGAATAACTTCGGGATGGCAACCCTCTGATTTAATTATTGTAGCTGCAAGACCATCAATGGGAAAAACCGCTTTTGCACTTTCAATGGCTAGAAATATGGCAGTTGAACACAATGTAGGTGTAGCTGTTTTTTCTTTGGAGATGTCATCTAATCAATTGGTAAACCGTCTAATCAGCTCTGAATCGGAACTTCCCAGCAATAAAATTAGAAATGGGAAATTAGAACCTCACGAGTGGGTTCAATTAGATGAAAAAATTATAGATTTAGCAAAAGCCCCAATTTTTATAGATGATACTCCTGCTATCTCAATATTTGAATTACGTGCCAAATGCAGGCGATTGGTAAAGAAGCATCCTGATTTAAAACTTATAATGATTGATTATCTGCAATTGATGACTGCAGGTGGAGATAATAAAGGAAACAGGGAGCAGGAAGTAAGTATTATTTCCCGCTCTTTGAAATCATTGGCCAAAGAACTAAATATCCCTATTATTGCACTTTCTCAGCTTAATAGAGCAGTAGAAACCAGAGGTGGAAGTAAGCGACCTCAACTATCAGACCTTAGAGAATCAGGGGCTATTGAGCAAGACGCTGATATTGTTGCTTTTATCCATAGACCCGAGTATTACGGCTTCTTAGAAGATGATGAACATAACTCAACTAAAGGAATTGCCGAAATAATAATTGCTAAACACAGAAACGGTGCTACCGGGGATGTTAAACTCAAATTTATTCAAAGCATTGTTAAGTTTGCAGACCTTGATTATAATGAGTTTGATAATAATCATAACTTTGAAAGTAATTCAATAAAAGCAAGTTCAAAAATAAATGAAGAGCAACATGGTGATCTTGAAGCAAACAATGTTTTTGAGACTACTGAAACCGATGAAGGTCCAGAACCTTTTTAGAAGTTCCCTATAATATTTATTAATTTATTTCGATATATATTTGATTGTTGGCAACAAAGCTAAGCTAAGAAGGAATCATTAAAGCTTTCGGAATAAGTTGATAGAAATATAGTAGTAATAATAAAGGTTTTATAGATAAAGTATGTAACTTTGAACTAAAAGGCTATCAGATAACAAAGGCAGCATTTTAAACAGTAAAACAAAACTTTAATTTAAATGAGTACAATGAATTCAAAATACATAAAATATAAGCTAATTGCTCTCACTTTTCTGTTATTAATAAGCATAAGTGCTAAGTCAGCATTTTTACTAATCCCAATGGATGATAAACAACATGAGCACTTAAAAGCCTATGGAATTGCTTATTGGACCCTGCAAAATGGAATTGAAGTGAAATGGTTATTAAATTATCGAGGCGGTAGTTTCCTAATTAAATTCTATCAAGACATTGAAACTGAATGTACAATAAGAAATGTCACAAGCGAAGTTATTGCGGATGTACAAGCAGTAAATATTCTTAACGAGATAGCACGTCCGGATGTGAATATGGATGCAATAAAACTTGAGAAAGCACCCCGTATAGCAGTTTATTCACCAAAAGGAAAGCAGCCCTGGGATGATGCGGTAACTCTGGCTCTTACATATGCTGAGATTCCATATGATGTGATTTATGACGAAGAAGTTCTTAACAGAGACCTCTTTAATTACGACTGGCTGCATTTGCACCACGAAGATTTTACCGGTCAATATGGTAAGTTTTACGCTGCTTTTCATCATATGCCTTGGTATCAGGAAGAAGAAAGACGAAATGAAGCTATGGCTAAGAAGCTTGGTTTTAAAAAGGTTTCGCAATTAAAACTTGCTGTTGCAAAAACTATTAAAGAGTTTGTCATTAATGGCGGCTTTATTTTTGCAATGTGCTCTGCCACCGACTCATATGATATTGCTCTTGCTGCCGAGGGTACTGATATTTGTGCAAGCATGTACGATGGCGACCCTGCCGACCCTGATGCCCAAAATAAACTTGATTATTCAAAAACTCTTGCTTTTAGGAATTTTAAATTGGTAACAAATCCTTTACAGTATGAGTTTTCGGACATTGATGTAACCGAAACACGTAAGGTTAAACGAGAAGCTGACTATTTTACATTATTTGACTTCTCTGCAAAATGGGATCCTGTTCCAACCATGCTTTGTCAGGATCATACTAAAATTATTAAAGGATTCATGGGGCAAACAACAGCATTCAGAAAAGAACTTGTTAAACCTAATGTACTGATAATGGGTGAAAACAAATCTGCCGGCGAAGTAAGATACATTCATGGTGAATTAGGTAAAGGAACATGGACATTTTTGGGCGGCCACGACCCTGAGGACTATCAACACAGAGTTGGAGAGGAACCAACCGAATTAAAATTATATCCCAATTCTCCGGGTTACAGATTAATCCTTAATAATATATTATTTCCTGCTGCCAAAAAGAAAAAGCTTAAAACCTGATATGAGTAAGCTCCCCGGTTATTCTGTTGATTTATACAATCTACACCTAAAGAATCTCTTTAAGTTCTATAAGAGAACTAATTGTAAATGTAGGCTTAATGTCTTTAGATGATAAGTTATCAGGATTAAAGAAAATTTGATCAATCCCATAATATTTAGCTCCGGCAATATCAGTATCAATATCATCACCAATCATTATACTTTCGCTTTTATTAGCCCCTGACATTTCTAAAGCGTATGCAAATATCTCTTTTGCGGGCTTCTGTACACCAACCATCTCTGAGGTAACGATATTCTTAAAATACCCATCTAATTCACTTCTCTTTAGCTTTATGTGCTGAACTTCTTCAAAACCATTTGTTATAATATGCATTTGATAATTCTTGTGCAGATATTGGAGAACCTCATGAACAAATGGAAATAACTTCTTCTTTTGAGGACTAATAACTACATAATCCTCTCCTATTTTCTTAGCTAACTCAATATCATCAATACCAAACTCAAGTAAAGGCAAATAAAATCTCTTCCAACGTAAAATACTCTTCTCAATTCTTTTCTCCCTGTAATCCTCCCACATTTTAACATTATGCTTTTGATAAATAGAAATAAAGCTTTCAAAATTATTAACTATATTAATCAATCTGTATTTATTAACTATATCGAATAAAGCATCATGAGAGTTACTCTCAAAGTCCCAAAGAGTTCTGTCTAAATCGAAAAATATATGATTGTACTTATCCATAATTACTTAGCTTTTTGCCCTACTTATAAGACTATTGTTAATCTTTTTAACTAAAGACGGACCTTCGTATATAAATCCTGTATATAATTGAATTAGACTTGCACCTGCATCTAATTTTTCAATAGCATCTTCAGGGCTCATAATACCACCTACCCCAATAATGGGAATTTTTCCATTTGTAGCTTCGTAGATATACCTAATAATCTCAGTTGACCTATTTTTTACAGGTGCACCACTTAATCCTCCACTTCCTATTCTGTCAATTTGTTCAGCCTGCGTCTTCAGATTGTCTCTTTCAATGGTAGTATTTGTTGCTACAATTCCATCTATTCCGGTATTTTGAACTATCTCAATTATATCATCAAGCTGGTTATTCGTTATGTCCGGTGCAATCTTTAATAAAATTGGTTTTGGTATTTTAAACTTTCTATTTCTTTCTTTCAAAGATGATAATAAATTTGTAAGTGGTTCTTTTTCCTGCAATTGACGCAAATTTGGTGTATTTGGCGAACTGACATTGACCACAAAATAATCTACATATTCTTGCAATGTCTCTAAACAAATCAGATAATCGTCAATAGCTTTATCATTATCAGTGAGTTTATTTTTTCCAATATTACCACCGATTATTACATTAGACTTCCTGTTTTTTAACTTGTTAGCCATCAATAAAACACCCTTATTGTTAAAGCCCATACGGTTAATCAATCCCTTATCTTCAATTAATCTGAATAAACGAGGCTTAATATTTCCGGGTTGTTCTAAAGGTGTAACAGTACCAACTTCAACAAAGCCAAATCCCATTTTTCCAAACATCTCAAACACATCAGCGTCCTTATCTAATCCGGCAGCAAGCCCAACAGGGTTAGAAAATTTTATGCCGAAAACTTCACGCTCCAGCCACTCGTTTTTAACTGTATATAATGAAGATACTATTCCGGGTAAGCCTGGTATTACTCTTACAATCTTAAGAATACTAAAAACAACTGAATGAATAAATTCAGGTTTAAACAAAAATAATAATGGTCTGATAACTCGATGATACATTTGAATGCTTTTCGGCAAATATACAGCAAATTCACAATTTTCAATCCGCTTCAAAGTCAATATTTAGATTTATTTAAAAGATTTCGGTTTAAATAAATATACTATGATTTATTATTTCCTAACAATAGCGGTCTAGTAAATTATTCGATAATCGTCAGAATCAATAAATAGTAAGATATTTGAAGAAATTACAATCAATTATGGCTTATTTAAGATAGGATGCAATACTAATCAATGATGTCTTACATTTTATTTATATATCATTTGGCAGGATATTGATATATATTCTCTCTATTATCTCAGTATAGAAGTACAATCAAAACAGCAAATTATCCTCATTTTGGATTTAATTCTTCAAAACTATTATCATCATAAATAATAATTATTTTTTTCACTGATGACCCGGAATTGCCCTTCTCATTCAAATTCTTAGAATCATCCA
>JANTGP010000142.1 GCA_024762835.1 Bacteroidota bacterium | reverse complement strand
GTTGTCAAATAACCTTACAAACCAATATATTTTTCTTTGCATATTCCATAATTTCCGGAGACATCCGAATTCTGATACTTTGTTTTGTAATCTTTAATCAAAAAGAGAAATACCCAATCAACAATAATCATTACTTATTAGTACTTGTTTTTTACAAGTAAACGTGGTTCCATCATTTCTTGAATAGAGTATTTTACACCTTCTCTTCCAAGTCCTGAGTTTTTAACTCCTCCGTAGGGCATATGGTCAACTCTGAATGTAGGAACATCGTTAATAATTACTCCTCCAACTTCAAGATTGTTGAAAGCATAATTCATCTCACTCAATTTATCTGTAAATATTCCTGCCTGAAGACCGTATTCGGAATCATTGATAAGATGAACGGCTTTGGAAAAATCTGAGAATTTTTCTATTGTAACAACAGGTCCAAAAACTTCGAGTGCACAAACTTTCATTTCTTGTTTAGTATTGGTAATCAGAGTTGGCTCAAAATAATTTTTGTTTCGTTTTCCGCCAAAGAGAATTTTTGCTCCGTCAGCTACTGCTTCGTTAACCCAGTCTTCAACTCGCTTTGCGTTATCTTCGTCAATAAGCGAAGAAATATCCGTATCAATAGAGTCGGGTTCGCCAACTTTCATCTGCCTTAATTTTTCAATAAATTTATCAGCGAAAGCATCAAATATCTTTTCGTGAACGAAGATACGTTGCACATGTATGCAAACTTGTCCTGAGAAGGCATAACCGCCTACAATTGTTTTTGCAACTGCAAGCTCGATATTTGCACTATCGCTTACTACAACACCTGCATTTCCTCCAAGCTCGAGAAGCACTTTTTTTCTTCCTGCATCTCGTTTCATTTTCCAGCCAACCTGTGGTGAACCGGTGAAACTTAGCATTTTTATTCTATAATCGGTCACCAGTTGATTGCCGGCTTCTCTATCCATTGGTAATATCGATACAGCCCCTTTGGGTAGTTGGGTTTTGTCAATAATTTTAGCTAATTCGAGAACAGACAAAGGTGTAGAGCGGGCAGGTTTAAGAATTATCATATTGCCCGAAGCAATGGCTGGTGCAATTTTATGAACTGCAAGATTTAATGGGAAATTAAAAGGTGCAATTCCTGCAATCAGGCCAATGGGGAAATATTTTACAATGCCTTCTTTCCCGTCGCCGGCAGGTGTCCAGTCAATAGATATTGCTTCGCCGGGTAATCGTTTACATTCTTCGGCTGCAACAATAAATGTTTGAGTAGCCCTGTCAATCTCGCCAAGTGCATATCTTAAGGGTTTGCCTGATTCAATAGCAAGAATATGGGCAAGTCTGTCTCTGTCTTCTATTATTCCGGCAGCAATTTCCATTAATATCCCATATCGTTTGTATGAGGGGAGATTTGCCATCTCGCCTTGAACCTCAAGAGCTTTGCTTATTGATTTGTCAAGTTCATCTTTTCCTGCAAGAAAGGTCTCGGCAATTAAATCACCTGAATGTGGATTATAAACTTTAATTATTTCTGATGTTTTCAGGAAACTGCCTGCAACATAAATATCGTAAGTTTTCATAGTCTGAGTTTTTTTAGTCTTTAAAAATATATCTTTACCGCAAAAATATTGCATGAAAAATCATAAATCAAAAGTAGGCTTTTATTCTGTGATAGGAAAAATTAGATTCCCTTTTCTTGCACGTTTTGAAGATGAACATGGTTTTGACTTTCTGATTAAAAGGCAATGGCAATTTATATTGTTATTTATTATTGCTTTTATTTGGGGAACTTCTTTTATTTTAATGAAGAAGGGTATTGAAACGTTTTCAGCAGAGCAGGTTGCGGGCTTGCGTATTTTCTTGACATTTTTGTTTTTCCTGCCGTTTATTGCAAAAAGAGCACGAAGACTTACAAAGAGTAATTTGAGATATATTCTTATTGTAGGTTTTATAGGAAATGCTTTTCCTGCACTTCTTTTTACATTAGGGCAGACAGAGTTGAGTAGTTCTTTTGCAGGAATTCTTAATTCATTGGTGCCGCTTTTTACATTATTTGTTGGTTTAATGTTTTTCAGGACGCGTACGGCATGGAAGAATGTTGTGGGCATAGTTCTAGGCTTACTTGGTACGGTTGGTCTTATTTTAAAAGGCGAAGATCAATTTGCTACCGGAAATATGTGGTTTTCTCTTTTTATTATTCTGGCAACAATATTTTACAGTATAAGTGCTAATGTGATTAAGGAGAAACTAAAAGAATTAGATGGTTTATCAATTACAGCTTTATCATTTCTAGTAATAGGCCCTTTTGCCGGATTGTATCTTTGTTTTCTTGATTTACCTGCTTCTTTTCAATCTCCGGATGCTTTGAATAGTTTTATGTATATCGTTTACCTGTCGTTTTTCAGCTCTTTTTTGGCCGGTGTTATTTTTAATGTTTTGATAAAATACACAAGTACTATTTTTGCTACATCAGTAACTTATATTATTCCTGTGTTTGCGGTTTTATGGGGCTTGTTAGATGGTGAATCTATTAGTTTAATACAGATATTATTTATGCTTATTATACTTGCAGGAATATATTTGGTAAACCGCAAAGTGGATTAGAACCTAAATTATTTCTTAATCCATTGTAAGGATACCGGTAGGTTTATGTAGTTGTTACAAACCGGGGGGTAAATCAGAGCCTGACCATTATTTTTTAATATTGTCATACCTTTTTGTTTATTCAGCACAAAATTGATAAAGCTGTAACTCAGCATTGGGTTCTTCGACTTATTCAGTGCCGTAATGCCGTAGGCAATATTTTCACCCTGTATTGTAATTTGTTCACCCGGATTTTTACCGGCTATTTTGGTTTCAACAGTCTTATACCATTCATTATAATTTGAATTGCTTAAATTAACTGAGTCGGATAACTCAATGTATTTAAAACCATTTTGTATAGCAACCGATTTATATTCAAATATATAATCAATAGCGTTTATTTGAAGAAGAGCTATCAGGTCCGATGCTTTGGGACGTATAAATCTATTGTCTTTTAAAAGCAGACTATCGGATATTCTAGTGTCTGAGTATATATTTGAAGCAAGTTTACAGCATAAAACGGTACGGTATCCGCAAGGGTCTGAATTAGGGTCCGACCTGCCATAATAAACATCATCTTTAAGCAATATATCGAAACAATTATCCCGATTTATTATATCAGCATATTTTGATTTTTTGTTATAAACAATTGAAATTTCGTTAGTAGCCATTTTAATGTTCCAATTGCTGTATGAAGGAATCAGCATTTTGTCAATAACCTTATAATCTGCTGATGCAAATACATCGCAATACTTATCAAGATCGGTTATCTTACGAGCAGATGCGACACTGCCGGCTGCCTCAAGCTTTATATCAACACCCGGATTTTCTTTTTCATATTCAGTAGCAATTTCCCTTAAAGGTACAGAAAGACTTCCTGCATGAAAAACAATTAAATCACCTTGAAATTTTTCATGTTCGTTTTTACTATTCTGATTACAGAAAGTAAGAAAAGCAATTGAAAGTGTGAAAAATATGATTCTCTTCATCAGGAAGGATTAGCTTTTAATTGACTTCTTAAATTCAATAATATATTTGTTTACTGCATTCTGGAAATTGATGTTCAGTTCTTTATAGGCATTAATTAAAGTTTCACCTTCTGCTGTTAGTTTTGTATATCCTCCGGATTCGCCACCTCTGTTTTTCTCAACTATTGCAAAACCCAGTTTGTTTTCAATTTTTCTTAAATCGCCCCAGGCTTTTCTGTAGCTTATTCCAACTTTTTCAGCTGCAATCTTTAATGAGGCATTTTCTTGTATCTTTAATAATAATTCCCAATCGGAATCTCCAATAAGTTCATAACCTGTTTCGGATGTAATTGAGACTTTATAATTAACCCGTATATTTGAATATTTCTTAAATTCTTGTGTGCCCATTTTTTTATAATTGCTTATATACAAAATAAATAAAAATTGATGTCAGATTCAAAATAATTATTTTCTTTTCATAATCCATATTTTAGCTAAAAGGCAAATAAAATATACCTATTTTTGCAAAAAATATCTTGATAAAGAATGAAAGAAGAAAAAGATAATTTTTTTGAAGATAATGATGTTAATGAAACGGTTAACCGTTTTGAAAGAATGCTTCGGAAAAAAGCCCAGTTATACTTTGATGTAGAGGAGTTTGAGAGTATAATTGATTATTATTTAGTAAAAGAAAAGTATGCCTCTGCTATACAGGCAAGCGATTATGCTTGTAATCAACACCCATCGTCAAGCTCAATTCAGATAAAGAGAGCCCAGATATTTATTGATAATAAGAGATTGGACGAGGCTTTAAAAATATTAAATTCACTTGAAAAGATTGAGTCTTCAAACTTTGATGTTTTATTTCTTAAAGCTCAGGTGTATTTATTTAAAAAGAAGATTGACGAGGCGATTATGTATTTTGAGTTATCGCTTGATATGGTTTATGAAGGAAGAATAGATGTAATACTTGATATTGCAAATATGCTTGATCAGAACCAATATCTTTCTCATGCCGAAAAATACTTGCTGAAAGGAATAAAAGAGGAGCCCGAAAATAAGAGCGTGATTTTTGAACTTGCATTCTTAAACGAAAGATTCGACAGAATGAATAAGGCAATTAAATACTATGATATGTATTTGGATATTGATCCTTTTTCGGAAATTGCATGGTTTAATATGGCATATTGCTACAATAATATTGAAAAATATAAAAAGGCAATTGATGCTTATGACTTTGCTCTTGCTCTTAATCCTGAATATACTTCAGCTCATTTCAATAAAGCAAACAGTCTTGCCAATTTTGGCGATTTCAAAGAATCAATTAATTCTTATTTCGAGTTTGTTGAGCTTGAACCTGATTATGCTCATGCATATTATTATATTGCCGAATGTTATGTTAAACTTGAGGACACTTCACAGGCTCTGAAATATTATTTAAAGGCAATTGAAAAAGATAAGGACTTTTCAGATGCTTATTTTGGAATGGGACTGATTGCATTAAGTGAAGAAAAATACGATGAGAGTTTAGACTTTGTTATTAGAGCTTTGGAGATTGATAAAGCAAACCCTGAGTACTTATTTGTAGCAGGAAAAATTTTGCTTAAGACACGCAAATTGAAAGGAGCTGTAGAAATGCTCAGCGAAACTGTTAAGATTGACAAGTATGATATAGAGGCATGGTACACACTAGCTTATGCTTTATTCTTGTCGGGGCAAATATCAGAAGCAATTGATGAAATAAAAAAGGCATTTATTGATAATAAACAAGATGGGGATTTAAATTTGCATTTAGCTGCATTATTGATTGAACAAGGCGAAGAGGAAGAAGCCATGTTATATTTCTCACGTGGGATTGGGTTTGATGCAAGCGGTCTTGATGTCTTATACGAATTTTACCCTTTGCTGCGTTATCATCCGGAAGTAATGGCTTTGGTATCTGATTTAAAAAAATAATTTATTCCTAAAATATTGCAATGAAAGAAAAAATAGCTTTGTTCTTTAAAGGTTTGGGGATGGGTGCTGCTAATGTAATTCCAGGCGTTTCAGGAGGTACAATTGCTTTAATAACAGGCATCTTTGAACCCTTGATACACTCGCTGAAATCTTTTAACCTTACAGCCCTTAAACTTTTGTTGTCAGGTAAATTCAGTCTTTTTGCAAAACATATTAACTTAAGTTTTCTTATCCCTGTTTTTCTTGGTATAGGTATCAGTATAATTACATTGGCTCGTTTGTTTGGTTATTTGTTTGATAACTTTCCGGTCTATATTTGGGCATACTTTTTTGGTTTAATATTGGCCTCGGTTTATTTTGTAGGAAAAACAATAAGTAAGTGGTCATTACCGGTTATTTCTCTTTTTGTTTTCGGAACTGTAGTCGCTTTACTTATTTCATATTTGAATCCGGCAAGCGAGAACGACTCAATAGTTTATTTAGTTATTTGTGGAATTATTGCAGCTTGCAGTATGATTCTTCCCGGCTTATCCGGTTCTTTTGTATTAATTCTGTTAGGCAACTATCAATTGGTAATGATTGATGCAGTAAATAATATGTCTTTTGCTGTCTTATTACCTGTTGTTGTGGGTGCAGGAATTGGCTTGTTAGCATTTTCTTATTTTCTTTCATGGATATTCGTAAAATATAAAGACCAGACAATTGCTTTGCTTTCCGGTTTTATTCTTGGTTCACTAGGTTTGCTTTGGCCCTGGAAGAATTCTTTTGATAGTGCAGGAAATATTATTCCTGTTAATAAGTTCGGGGCTTTTATTGATAGTGCAGGACAAATCGTCTCAGATATTAAAGTGTTCTCATACAAGCAGGTATTACCGGAAAGTTATAATGGAGTATTTGTTTGGTCGCTTGTTTTGCTTGTGTTAGGTGTTTTATCAATATGGCTTGTTGAGGGCTATTCAAGAAAAACAGATTAAGCTTTAAATTTTGGTTATGGAGGCAATTAACTTACCCGAAAAGAAGAATGTATCATTGGTTTTGTCAAGTGGTGGTGCAAGAGGAATTGCTCATATTGGGGTTATCAGAGAATTGGAAAGATTAGGCTACAATATAGTATCTGTATCAGGGACATCAATTGGTTCGGTTATAGGCAGTTTTTACGCAGCCGGTTTCCTCGATAAATATGAAGAGTGGGTGCTGAATCTTGATGTTTTAGATGTGATACGTTTGTTTGATGTAAGCATATCATCTCAGGGTTTTATCAAAGGGCAAAAAGTTTTTAAAGAATTAAAGAAGATAATCCCCGATCAAAACATTGAAGATTTTAAAATTCCATTTTCGGCTATTGCTGCTGATGTAAAAAACCATAAAGAAGTAGTATTCAGTAGTGGCAGTTTATACGATGCAATAAGGGCTTCGGTATCAATTCCAAGTATACTGACCCCATTTAAGTGGAATAAAGTTTCTTTAATAGATGGCGGTGTTTTAAATCCTCTACCCCTTAACCATGTTCAACATTCCGAAGAAAATCTATTGGTTGCAGTTGATTTAAATGCAAATATTGCATATAAAAGTCCGTATCGAAAAATTAAGACAAAGAAAGAGGCGGATAGGCATTACAGAAAGATGCTGGATATGATTGTTCAAAAATATGAAAGTATATTTCCTGAACATAATGGAGAAAAGAAAATCGGCTACTTTCAGTTGGTCACAGAGTCGGTTGAGATAATGCAAGAACGTATTATTGAGTTAAGCCTTCAAATCAACAAACCGGATGTTTTAGTGAGCTTATCACGCAATGCTTGTTCTACTTTTGAGTTTCATCGTGCACAAGAAATGATTGACTATGGTAAGCGAGAGCTTAGAAAAGAATTAAAGAAACTTGCTAAATAATAATTCGCAAAATTTTTCTCTGCATTTGCCTTCCATGTGGTGAAACTTATTTTTTCCAAATCAAGTTTTATTTGTATTTTTGAATAAATGTCTAAGACTGAGTTGTTATACTAATTGTATTTCAAACCCGATGCGTATCGGGTGAGCCTTATTTCATCCGATAGGTATCGGATTCATTTACTAATCGGTATTAATAAATGTAAATTTAATAGTTAAATCAATGCAACCTTTTAGAAATTGTTTGTCTAGTTAATACAGATTTCGGAAATGACGGAAATAAATGAACTAATAGCAAGAGTAAGAAAGCGAAAGCGAGGCTCTCAAAAAGAGCTCTTTGATCGTTATGTACCTTTGATGCGTGCTATATGTTTGCGTTATGCCCGAAATTATGCTGAAGCTGAAGATATTGTTCAAGAGGGTTTTATAAAAGTTTTTACGAGGATTGAACAATATACGGGTAAAGGAAATTTTGAAGGTTGGATGAAAAGAGTTTTTGTAAATACAGCTATTAATTATATAAAA
>JANTGP010000141.1 GCA_024762835.1 Bacteroidota bacterium | reverse complement strand
TCCACCAATATCAGTATCAAATATTACTTTTACTGGTACATTATTTGGGTGTGTACTTTTTATTATTTTACTCTTTTTATTGCTACTACACGAGCTTACCACAGCAAATATAATAAGCAATATAAAAAATGATATTCTTGTTTTATTGAGCATGATTTAATTATTAATCAGTAGTTCGTTTACATCTGTTTTGTCCCCAACTCTCAATTCATTTATATAAACACCATTTGGTAAACTATTTCCTTTATGGTCTTTACCGTTCCACTTAATTTTGTAAATTCCTTGTTGCTGGTAGCCATTAATCAGGTTAACAACTTTGTTACCTGCCAAATCGAATATCGATAAAGTAACTACACCGCTCTTATCCAATTCATATTTAATAGTGGTGTAGTTCGAAAACGGATTTGGATAGTTTTGTAGTCCAAAATTATTAGAACCATTTTCAAGAATAGCTGTTGCCCCTGAAAAAACGGCAGTAATCTCAATGGTTGAATCCATTACAATTGTATCTGGGTTTTCAGTACTTGACAGATCGCCTTCCCACCTTATAAAACTCTCTAGAAAATTTGGGAAAGCTCTAAGAATAACCACATCTCCTTGGAAATAGGTTCCATTTGATGCTGCTGAAACACGACCTTTCCCTACGGTAACTGTTGTTAAATTGTAGGTAGGTAACGCCGTAAAAGTTGCTGATACATTCATATCCTTATCAGCAACCACAGTAACAGGGTTAGTTGTTTGGGCAGATAAATCTCCTCCCCAACTCTCAAAAACGTAGCCTTTGTCTGGTGTAGCAGTAAACTGAACTTTAGAGCCTTTAGCAAAACTTCCATCAACAGGATTAACCTGACCATTAATTGCACTTGTAGTAACGGTGATTACATCGGAATGCTTGTATGCTTCAACACCATATTGTAATACAGCTCCCCCCACTTCTGATGCTCCCATGTCGGGTGCAGCCCCTTCAAACTCTTCTATAAAGTTATTTACAACAACTCCATTGTCATGTCCCGATGTTCCGGCTTTTAAACTAAAGTCGCCTGTCATCGTTGTTTTATCAAAACCTGCGCCGGCATAAGTTGGTGTACCATCTATCCCATGAACTTCATAACCACTTGGGTAGGACCCACTACATAAATCATAATCAAATTCACAATAACCTTTAGGGGTACCTGTCAATATTGATTGATCACCATCACTTCTTACATGAATAATATTGTTTCTAGTTATAAAATTCTCCAATCTTCCACTTATACCATCTTTCGTTGCAATTCCTCCAGCTCCATGGTCATTGGGTTGTAAAATGGTATTATTAAAAAGATATTTAAATCCACCCTCCCAATACTCTTGCTTAAAAAATGGTTGATAATCGCCATACTGACTTCCTTCAGGAGTATCAGTACGTCCCGATACATTACGCCACACATACAAAGGCCCTATTCTTGTTGAGGCTGCGGCAATTGGCAAATAGCACTCCTCTATATAATTACCCCATACACGAACATTTTGACCGCCACCTTCAGCTTCAATAGGTTCATCCCAACAATTAGCAAGGTAATTTCCATAAATATCAGAATCCGGTCCCGGGAATCCACGTTCTGATTGATTTCCCTCATATCCTAATATATCGTTATAATAATGAGCAGTATCGCTACTCCACACTGTATTATAGCGGATAACATGATTTCCTTTTGAATTCATAAACATAACTGCCTGGGGCCCTATTGGATGATACTGGCCTTCATTATCGTCACGAGAAAAGGCCCAACTATTTGCCCCATAGCGAGGATCATGAATCGTATTACGCTGAACAATAATACGTGTTAAATCTTTAAAATCGCAACATGCATTGTACGACCCATACCGTGTTGCCTGAATTGCACCTTGTGGCACACCATACCTAGTGGCATTACCCTCTCCATGTTCTCCCCAATTCGATATATCACAATTTTCTATTACAACATCATGAATGTCATCTTTTAAAAATATTCCGTATTTCTTTCCACCAGTTAATACATAATTTCTAATTATTATATAGCTGGCTTGCAGGTCAATACAAGCATCATCAATATTATTAACATCTATTGTATCACCTTGACCATCATATAATATATAGCCATTTTTTGTACCGGATCCTGAAGGATATATTGTTAACATTTTTGAACGTTTCCCCGGATAAATAGTTTTTCCAATTGGAAAATTCTCGCTCCATGTTTTCTCGGTATAAGTAATTGTTGTATTTGTTCCCTCAAGGGTTAGTTCAATCTCATACTCAGTATCTGGTGTTAAATTCACAATACTTCCTCTATAATCGCCACCCTTTTGATTCGTAGGATCAATTTTTGCACTTAATGGATTATACTTAATATTTAATCCATCTTTCCAGGTTGAACTACCTACTTCTCGATACCTTACTAATACATCTTTATTATAATCACCTCCGTCGGGCGACCAATAAACACTTATACACTCAAATGTTGGTACAGTGGTAACCGTTCTTGCATTTACAAAAAATACCGGGAACAGTACTGCAAATAATAGAATTCTCTTCATAATATTAGTGCTTTTATTGAGACCTATGAATAATTCTCTACGAACTATTTCACCATCTCCTAACCAGCTTAAACCCTCTATTTAGCCTAAGTGAACAATAATTACTCTATCAAATAGGCTTAATATGATTAACGATTAAAAATTATTTTGCTTGTTATTACCCCTCTATTTTCAATAGCTAATTTGCATATATACAAGCCATTTGGCAACTCTTTGCCATTCCCTTCATTACCATCCCAAAAATATTCATGCACTCCTTTTTGTTGATATTTATTTACAAGGACAGCAATTTCTTTTCCGTTAATATCATTAACAGAAAGTTTAATATCAGCACTTTCTTCAATTTTGTATTTTATTGTAACTAATTTTGAAACCGGATTCGGATAGCTTATCAATGAAGAGTTGTTAATATCGTCATTATTGGAAATACCTGTTACATAACCAGAAAAAACAGCTACTAAATTCATACTTGAGTCTATTGTTATTGTAAGCGGGTTTTGAGTACTGGAGATGTCACCTTCCCATCTTAAAAACGATTCGCCCCAATCAGGTACGGCAGTTATTTTTACTTTTTCGCCCTTTTCATATTCACCATTTGCCGATGACATAACTTTCCCTTTCCCTTTTGTAGTAGTAGTTAATTTAAAAGGAGCAGTTAATCTAACCATATAAGCATTTGTTGGGGCATTATAATCACCCCATTTACTATTAAACATTAACAATGTTCCCTCAGGATTTGGAACTCCATAAGCAGGATGCTCATTCATCTCACTACTTGGAGCCTTAGTATGATCGGTGTTTCGAGGGTGAATTACCCGCCGCACAGTTGTTCCGGTTCTATCTAGTTGTACAGCAACAATCTCGAATCCTTGTGGATTTCCATTTGCACCAATATCATTGTTATCGGCATCAATCGACAAATAGGCCCAACCCGGTTGTTTGTAATTGGCACTGCCGTTAAGATGTCCGCATGCATACGAGTCGGGTCCCAATAAATCAATTACTTCACCGGTTTCCAGAATTTCATATTTTGCCGGGCATATTGAAACATAAACATCATTGCCTTCCATGTCTACGGCAAAATCAGCATGACCATGTTCAGGCATACTTCTTATCCAATTAAGTTTATCATCTAAAAGCTGCTCAACCGTACCTCCGAGCACAACATATTTGCTGCTTGGCGAAATTCCAATATTCATTCTAGGCTCATCGCTACCAAAGTCTCTTAAAGAAAAATTGTGTGCAGCAGCGTATGCTACTGCATCTTCAATCCACGCGTGTCGTTCTCCGGTTTGAATATTTACAACAACTATCTTTCGTCCTCCGTGTGGAATATCTGAAAGAACGATCAGTGAATCATTACCTGAAATCGACTGTTTGTTATCCATATAAATTCTACCATTATCCGATTCAAAGCCATCTTCAACACCCATGTCTCTAATAACTGTAATGTCGCCGGTAATTACATCCATAGCTACAAATTTCAGGTTTATTGTACCATAAAGAATTGTGGGCTTAACCTTCGACCACATTGGGTTACCAAATGAAGTATTTCCTGCTAAATACCAGGTTCTTCCAACATATTCGTTTGTTTCTGTTTTATAAATTTTTCCTGAATTGAGTAAAAACATACTGCTGTTTTCGTTAAAAACCGGACGAAGCGAATAATAAGTTCTATCGCTTCCTCCATAACCTTGCTCGGCATCAGGAATATCGCTATTCGAAACTTTCATAAACCATGTGTTAAAAACAGAATCTTTAACCCAAACCAAGGGTTCTGGATCTTCTTGCTCAGTTGCCGGAATAGGTCCTTCCCATGTAGAAGTGGGGATATAGTTTTGTGCATTTAACAATACCACACTGCTTAACAAGATAAATAGCAGCGAAACTCCTTTTTTTAATTTTTTTGAATTCATAATAGTTATTTTATAATTCTATTTCTTTTTACTTTTAGGCTCCTTTGCCATTAAATAATCAATTTCAGTAGTTACAACTTCCTTGTTTTTATGGGTAAAATATGTATGCCCACTTTCAGGATGAGGTTGCCAATTGTTGGTAACGGTACTATCGGCATTAAATGTTAGTACATTTGTTCCGCTTACCGTGAGATTGAAATATTTACTCGCATCTCTAATTGCCACAAGAACCGCAACTTGATCAAATGAAGTATGCTCAATTCTTTCGGGGTGAACCTGGCTTTGTCTGTGTTCATATATAGCTCTCACCGGATTTGTTTTTGGTGTATTTAGTAATGATTGACCAGTATGAATAAGACCAACTTGTTGACTGGTAAAAAGAATCGGTCGAGGGAAATTATCTACCACTATTTTAGAGTAACCTAATAAATCCTGAAAATTTGATTCATTACCTCCTTCCGGATGTCTCCCTCCCATACACGACATAAATTTTACTTTTTTTCGAATCAAATCCATTCCATTCAAATTGCTATACTTATCAGGTTTTGAATACATTAAATCTTTGAAATTTGTTAAATATCCAACTGAGATTAAAACCACACTAGTATCGGGTTGTTCTGATAATAACTTTCGGTATAATGAAACTACATTCCAAGTTGAATCTAAGTGGGATGGAAACCCTTGCTTAGAAAGCCATTCTCCAAAAAAATCTATTTCGGTTCCTCCTGATATTGCTTTACCTATTGGAATATTAGGTCTGCCATAATAAGTGTTAATCACATTAATTGTATTAGGCGACCAATTTGATGAAGTACCATTAATATTAATACCCATACCAAGTATTTCAGCTTCGCCCAAATCAGTTAAAGCATGCAAAACTGCCATAGCACCAACGTCGTCCCAATCGTACGCCATGTCGGTATCGAAAATTACTTTAACCGGTTTTATTGAATCAGAACTATTCTTCGATGCCTCTTTTTTATGCGATATGCAGGAGAATATAATACTTCCCAGCATAAGAATTAGTGACAATGAAAAAATAGATTTTCTAATATTAAGTTCTTTAAAAATTCCCATTCTACTACTATTTTTTTGATTTAATTATCGTCTCCAACAGATGGTTAATACAATTACTTCTATTAAAATCTGACCAAACTGTAACCCGATTCTTATTGTTGGGTCTTTTAACCAAGAAACCATTTGCAACATCGGGGGCTCCGTATTCTCTTCCGGTTGCCATATTTGGATCGGTAATAGGCAGAAGAGCACCAAAATCCCACATCTGTTTCGGGTTTGGAACATCGCCATTATTCCAGCGATTTAATGCCCAGTCGCCAAACTGGTCGAAACTGGCTTTTCGCGAACGAACATAAACAGGCGGGTCAACGACGAGACCTTGTCCTGCGAGACTTTTCATTTGTTTATGTGTAATCATTAATCCATAAGGAGGCTCCTGATAAATTGCCCAGCGTGGAGTAATGTGTATTTCCATTCCGCTATTAAAAATTTGTTTTAATGCACCAGCATCTGCTCCATTTGTCGAAAGGTTCATCTCTTCGGGGAAACCTGTTCCCATAAAACGGTAGGTAACTTTGCTAATAATACCCGGGTCTTTGTAAATTGCCAGTGCCATATTTGTAGAACGACCAATAGCAACAACAACTAATTTATTATCCTCCGAAATATCGGGTGCATTTGCTGCATTAATAATCAAATTAACGGCATCAATCCCTTCGAAATCATTACGGTCTTTCAACTTTTCAAAATCCTCAAAACCTTCTGTAAAATCGGGACCTTTTGCAATTGGAAATTGATTCTTTGCGCCACAAAGAGCAACAATATCAACCAGTTCGTTATGAAACCCATCGATTGTTCCACCGCCCGGAGTAACATTCGATGTCATTCCTCTAATATCAAAAACATCTTGCCGAAAAATTGCATAGGCAATTGCCGGCTGGTCGTCAACGCCATGGTTTGCATCGGTATCTATAACAAGAGGTATTCTATTTTGCGCTGTTGCAGAACAACGAAGGAAAAGTACGAGTGCAAAAAGAAATACAAACTTTATCGTCACTCGGCCCAATTGCATCGTTATTTTTTTTAATTGTGCCATTTTGTTAATTTATAGTTTTGTCGGATTCCCATTAATTGTTTGAAAAAAATCATTTTTCATGGCTTTTTCGTCAATATCCCATACAACATGAATATTTGACTTTCCACCAATTTTTTTCCAAGCATACTCTTCATCCAGATTTGCAATATCCATATCTTCAATCTGTTGATACCAGTTTAAATTCAAATAATCGTTTATTACACCCGATACGGTTGTTAAATCGTAGAGAGATTTTTCATTGTAATCGTGCGTATCGAACCTATTCTGCATAATATTTTTCAGATAATAACCAATGTTAGTTTTTGGATAGCGTTCAAAATCCTTCGATTCATAAAATTTTAATCTAGCTGATGTTGGGTGTTCTAAAATAACAGTAAAATCAACTCCACTCTTACCTACAACATATACCGACCAAGGATCATTCTTTCCATTATAAGTCCCTTTCCCAGCACTTTCAGCACCACCGACAAGAGCGACAACTCGTATTCGGCTAATTAAATCGAAACCCTCCTGTTTGGCTTGCAACAATGCGCTTGCTACATTTGTACAAGGTCCAACAGGTAAAACATATACGGGATTTTCAGGTGACGCACCACGAGCAGCTGCTAATATAGTTTTACTAGCTTCTGATACAATAGGTTTTGTATCGGACCAAATTCCACTTTGGGGCCGTGTTAATTTATGAGTTGCTCCATGAAAAACCAATGGGGTCTCTTTTGGGTAGTCAGATGACCACATCAACTCCATTAGGTGCCATATTTCACCATAATTCTTTGCCTCAGAATATGGTTGATTATTATGAATACTATTTATAGCTAACACATCAACCCCACTATAAAGAGCATAGGTAATAAAATGTTGATCATCAATTTCGTTTCGCGCATCAGTATCAAGTACCAATTGTGGAACAATCTTCGCTCCCTTTTCTTGTGCTCGTATAATTATTGATGACTTTTTTGCGTATTGGTTACCAATTTTTTCACAAACATTAATATGATATACACCTGGAAACCGAAAAGTATGAGATAAAGTATGACCTGTACAAAAAACAGTATCACCATAGGCCCATGTTGTATCAATTAAATCCCATCTCAACTCTATATTCTTCGATAAATTTTCTACAATACTAAAATCAACTTTATCTCCCACATATACTGTCTTTTCTAACGCTTTAATCGTTATTTTTTGCTGTACGGGCGTTTTGCAAGTACACGCAATAAAAAACAGCGCTGAAATCAGGGCAATGCTTAGTCTTAAAGTTCTATATCTATTTCTCATTAAACTAATTTTCTAACTTATATATATCGTTTATACTT
>JANTGP010000140.1 GCA_024762835.1 Bacteroidota bacterium | reverse complement strand
TGAAAAGAAAGAATAATTATACCGATTATTAAATGAATCGGATAGGCATCGGGCTTGAAATACTATTGGCATTAATCAAAAGACAATAATCATACAAGATTTTACAATAATTATTTTAGAATTCAGTAGGTTTAGAACATATTTCAAGACTAAAAGCTTCAGTTAATCCTAATTTAGCTTCCTCAACTTTCTTTTTGCCTTACGCGAATAAGAACCATTCTCATCCGCAATTTTTTGTAATAATAGTTTTGCTTCACCTGTACGGTTAAGGTTTAAAAGAGTATGAGCTTTGTACCAATTGGCATCCTCGTTAAATACATTAACGGGGTAATCAATAACATAGTCCAGATTTATTATGGCTTGTTCGTAATTTTCCAATTCATAATAAGCTAATCCGCTGTAATATTTTGCATTTAATTCCTCAGGAAACTCTCTATTGATAATACTAAAGTTGCGAATTGCATCTTCAAACCTACCCTTATCGAATAAGGTCATACTCTCTTCAAGAAAATCAGAGTAAGATATATATTCAGTAATTTGTTCGGGAACACTTACATCCTTTGTTTCGCTTTTCTTTTCATAATCGGCATTTAGCCCCCCTTCTTCAACAAATTTATCAATTTTAATTTCTGAATTATAAATATTGCTGTAATCAATCATCTTCAACTTACGGAAGTGCTTTGTACTAACTGTAGCTATTTCCGGCACCTCTTTGTCAACTGTCATCCTGTTAACTGATGCAGGAACCATATAAGCTTTATCAGATGATAAAGCTACATGTGTATTTTCATTAATAGTAACCTCATCAATAGTAGAATTTATTTCATAATTAGAGATATTTCCACTTGGCTCAGTTGCCGCAATTATTTTATCTGCCGATAAATTCTTTTGTGGCAATTTATTATCTACCTCCATATCAAGACTCAAACTATTATCAATTGCTTCTTCATCTTCAACAATATTGATACTTTTAATAATTACATCTTCCGAATCTTTAATTAAGGGTGTGGTTTGCAATTGTGAGCCGGCATCTATATTTACTATTTCCGACGAATAAGAATAACTAATATTTTCATTAACATCAGCCGGCATTTCAAATTTTCTATATTCCTCTTGATTTACAACATCACTTACCTGAGTTTTTATTTGGGATTTATAATAATTTACGATGATATATGTTGATAATAAGAGAAAAACGATAGCAGCTGCACTCATGTATATAGCTGATTTTTGTAATCTAAATCTCTTCTTGTTTTGTGTCTTATTAAATCTGTTTCTTATACGATTCAGGTCATTCAGTGCATCCGGATTTCTTTCATAGCCTTCAAGAGCAGCAGCATTCAAACCATTGTTCTCAAGCTTTAACTCAGTATCGTACATTTCCTTCTCTGTCATTTCTCCCTTAAGATATCTTTCAATCTCGTGGCTAGACAAATAGTCGGGATTAGTTTTAATATTTTCAGACTGCGACTTCATCTTTATTTAATAATTTCAAACTTAAATTTCTTTTTCCATTTTGAATATATGATTTCACTTTTTTCAAAGAATAACCTGTAATTAGCTCAATCTCTTTATAACACTTCTCCTCAAGATAAAATAACTTTATACATTCTCTTTGCTTCGGATTTAACTCTTCAATCACCTCATTCAGAAGGTTCAAACGAATTTCTTTTATGCGTAAATCCTCCATCTCCTCTTCATCAGAAACCAACCACATGTCAGCTTTGTATCCATTTTCATTTTTTTGCTTTTGCTTATGTTTCCTAATGGTCATAAGACAATGATTACGACTAACAGAATGAAGCCATGATGAAAAATTACTAATTTCATGATTGGGTAAATCCGTAATTAATTTCTCAAAAATCTGAACTACGGCATCCTGTGCATAATCTCTGTTATTAAGATATTTTAAGCATATTCCATACACTAGATGATGATAGCGCTTAAATATCTCTGACATATATACATTGTTTTTAGTTTGCCGGTAAGACTCTACCAACACGGAATCGCTAATATTTTTTAAATCCCTTTTGCTAAAAAACAACATAAATTTACATATTACTACAATAAATTAATCTATCGGAAACCAATATTAATATTTGATATCACTTCATTGATGCCATAGCAAATAAGATTCCATAAATTTACTTAGTCATTTTTTAAGAATTTCTTCAATAGGGTTCAAATATTTCTCTTATTTCTGAGTAATAAATCTAGTAGCTTTTACTACAAGTGCTCTTGGTAGAAAACGTACTGAAGCAACAAGCACCTTGTTCATAAAGCCCTGAATAGCGACAGTTTTACCTTTCATCATTGCTTTGTATGCATATTCTGCAACCTCTTTTGAGCCGGGCAACTTTCTACCTGTAAACATTTTACTTCCTTCTAAGTTTGCAGATGATTCGAAACCGCTCACAGTTGCACCCGGACATAAGGCCGTAACTGTAATACCTGTATGACTTACCTCATTATTAACTGCTTCTGAGAAGCTCAATACATAAGCCTTAGTTGCAAAATAAACAGCCATTAGAGGTCCGGACTGGAAAGAAGCAGTTGAAGCAACATTCATTATCTTACCTGAACTACGGCTTACCATATCTTTTAAATACAATTTTGTAAATTGAGTTAAGGCAGTAATATTCAGATTTATCATCTGCTGTTCCTTTTCCCATGAGGTTTCGTAAAAAGCACCGTAATCACCAAAGCCCGCATTATTAATCAGGTAGTCTATTTGAATGTTTTTAGAGGATGTTTCGTCATATACTTTTTTAGCTGAATCAGTAACTGACAAATCAATACCAATCACATAAATACTTACATTGTGCTTATTCTCCAGCTCTGTTTTTAATTCTTCAAGTTTAGATATATTTCTGGCAACCAGCACCAGGTTATGTCCATTAATTGCATGAATTTTGGCTAACTCTAAACCTATCCCACTTGATGCTCCAGTTATTAAGGCAGTTTTTTTCAAATTATTAATTATTAGTTTTCATCATTAAACCCGAACAGCTCCATGAAATTATCGAAGAAGGTGGTATTCTCAATTATACCTGAAAATTTTTCGGCACCCGGTCCGAATGCAAAAACAGGAACCATAACACCCGAATGGTGTTTAGTACAAAATGCACCTTCCACAGTTCCCTTTTCATAATCGCCACCTAGCAAAGCATATCCTCCACATTCATGGTCTGCTGTAATTACAACAAGAGTTTCGCCATCTTGTTCAGCAAAATCAAGAACTTTACCAACTACATTATCAAAATCTACAGCCTCATCTACAATATACTGCGAATCGTTTTCATGCCCACCCCAGTCAATTTGTGAACCCTCTATCATCATAAAAAAACCTTTCTCAAAAACATCAAGCAACTGAATAGCTTTCATTGATGCAATCTCTAACATATTACCACGCCCCTGAGATAATTTAGGTGGGTGGTCATCATATAAAAGTCCTGCAAGTTTACCTTGAGTTATTTCTTTAACGGCTGTTGTATCATAAACAACCTGATAGTTTCTTTGACGAAGAATGTCAGAAAGGTTAAGACTGTCTGCTCTGTTCTCAAAATTATCTCTACCGCCTCCAATAAATACATCAATATCTGTTTTTAAAAAGTCAAGAGCAATCTCATCATAATTATTTCGGTTGATATTGTGAGCAATAAATGCTGCCGGAGTTGCATGGGTAATTTTGCAGGTAGCAACCAAGCCTGTCCCCAGTCCATGCTTTTCAGCAATCTCAAGTATTGTAGTCAATGTGTCACCATCCGGACTAATACAAAGAGTCTCGTTGTTTACCTTTTTGCCGGTTGAGAAAGCTGTTGCACCGGCTGCCGAATCAGTAACATAATCATTTGCTGAGTTAGTTTTATTGTATCCGTATACATTGCATCTGGCCATTTCAAGATTTCCATGTTTTGCGGTATATGCAGCATATACCTGATCTAAGCCCATACCATCGCCTATCATAAAAATAATATTCTTTGGATTCTTAGGCAAAGTCTTTTTCTCAACTTTAGCTTGATTACAAGATGATAGTACTAAAGAAACAAGCATAAATAAAATGGCAAATCTGAATGTTTTTGAAAGCATAATTCAATAAGTTTATGTGATTAATTTTTTAATAATTCTTTCTTTAAATTTGAAACAAATGTATCTAATTTTTCAACAATGCTAAAATAGATCTTCAAAAGATGTAACATATAGAAATAAGTATTTATAATATCCGGTAAATGAAAAAACATCCTCAAACAATAGCAATGCGTATCTTGCTGAATTAATGCCGATTATGCATCACACAAACATTCCATCTCTAATAATAAAAATAACAATTAATTAATATTAAAATCACTCTGATTTGCTTTGCAATAGTGCTCTATTTTTATTAGCTTTGAAAGCACAAAAAATTACTACTAGTGATGAGAATATTGTCAAAATTTACAGTTTTTATAGTAGGTACTTTAGTTATTTTTTCTTTTGCTTCTCAATCGTGTAAAAACAAAAAGAAGGATAAAGAAAATCAAGCTGCAGTATTTATGCCAAGAGAAAACAAAACATCATCATTAGCGGGCAACAAAAAGAAAGAATGGAAGATTGAGAAATATTTTATTAATGGAGAAAATAAACTCATTAAGCTTGAAGACTGCGAAAAAGATAATTTGGATGTTTACTTTACCGACCATCGATTTGAATCTATTGAAGGCAAAAAGAAATGTAAACCCGGCGACCCGTATTTAACAGACACAGGTTATTGGTATTTTAACGAAGACAGTACAGAAATTGAAGTAACAATCGGATATGACTTCTACATACTAAAGCTTATTGAGCTTTCATCTTCTAAGTTTCATTATATATCTATAACTAAAACAGATACGATTGAGGCTGTTTTAACACCTCATGTAATATAAACCAATGAATAACTAATATTTTTCATGACCAAACCAAAACTGAATAATTGATCTTATCAAACTTCAAAATTTCAGTAAATAAAATAATAAAAGAAGTATTAAATATTGAATAAATTTGTTAATAAACAATTGCAAATAAGGGCTCATCAGCTTTCATGATATATTAAAATTTATATTTTTGGGGTCTTATAAAATTTTGCAATTAAAAAAAAAGAAATAACTAGATATGAGCGATTTACCAAACAACAACCATAACAATGGCGATTATTCAGCCAATAATATTCAGGTTCTTGAAGGATTAGAGGCAGTTAGAAAAAGACCTGCCATGTATATTGGCGATGTAAGCATTAAAGGCTTGCATCATTTAGTATATGAAGTTGTAGATAATTCAATTGATGAGGCACTTGCCGGCTATTGCGATAAAATAGACGTATGTATCAACGAAGATGGTTCTATTACAGTAAAAGATAATGGACGGGGTATACCGGTTGACATGCACGAAAAAGAAGGGAAATCTGCACTTGAAGTTGTTATGACTGTTCTTCACGCAGGTGGAAAATTTGACAAAGATTCTTATAAAGTTTCAGGTGGACTTCATGGTGTAGGTGTGTCTTGTGTTAATGGTCTCTCAAGTTACTTAAAGGCTGTGGTTCATCGCGATGGTAAAATATATGAACAGGAATATAAAACCGGACATCCGATAAGTGACATTAAAGAAATTGGCGAAACAGATATCACGGGAACAATCATTACATTTAAGCCCGATGCAAGTATTTTTTCCACTACAGAATATAAATTCGAGATATTATCATCCCGCTTAAGAGAGTTGGCATATCTTAATAAAGGAATAAAACTTACGATTACAGATAAGCGCGAAAAAGACGATGAAGGCGAGCACCGCAGAGAAGAGTTTTATTCAAAAGAAGGTTTAAAAGAATTTATTGATTATCTGGATGCTACAAGAGTAAAACTTATTGAAGAGGTAATAAATATATCAGCAATAAAAAATGGCACTCCGGTTGAAATTGCTCTTCAATATAATACTTCCTTTTCAGAAAATATTCATTCATATGTGAATAATATTAATACAATCGAGGGAGGAACTCATTTAACAGGATTCCGTCGTGGTCTTACCAGAACTTTAAAATCATACGCTGATAAATCAGGGGCTCTTTCAAAACTAAAATTTGAAATCTCAGGTGACGACTTTAGAGAAGGACTTACCTCTATTATTTCGGTAAAAGTACAAGAACCTCAGTTTGAAGGACAAACAAAAACCAAGCTCGGGAACTCCGAGATTAGTTTAGTCGTTGACCAAGCCGTTAGCGAGATGCTTTCAAACTATCTGGAAGAAAATCCTAAGGATGCAAAAATCATAGTGCAAAAGGTTATTCTGGCAGCTCAGGCCAGACATGCAGCACGTAAAGCCCGCGAATTAGTACAAAGAAAGAATGTTCTTTCCGGAGGTGGTTTACCGGGTAAATTAGCCGATTGCTCGGACAGAAATCCTGAGCTTAGTGAAATCTATCTTGTTGAGGGTGATTCGGCGGGTGGAACTGCCAAACAAGGCCGCGACAGAAAATTTCAGGCTATATTACCTTTGCGAGGTAAAATATTAAATGTCGAAAAGGCGATGTACCATAAGGTGTTTGAAAACGAAGAGATAAAAAATATTTTTACCGCTCTTGGCGTTTCTATTGGCACCGAAGAAGACAGCAAGGCTCTTAACATTGAAAAAATAAGATACCATAAGATAATAATAATGACTGATGCCGACGTTGACGGTAGCCATATCACAACTCTGATAATGACTTTCTTCTTTCGCTTTATGAAAGAAGTAATTGAAAATGGGTATCTTTATATTGCAACACCACCATTATATCAGGTAAAGAAAGGTAAATCATCACGCTATTGCTGGTCAGAAGAAGATAGAATTCAGGCAATTGAAGAACTTGGCAAAGGAAAAGATTCCGGAGTAAGTATCCAAAGATATAAAGGTTTGGGAGAGATGAATGCCGAACAACTTTGGAGTACAACAATGAATCCGGAGACAAGAACTCTTCGTCAGGTTTCTATCGACAGTGCAGCAGAAGCTGACAGAGTTTTCTCAATGCTGATGGGTGATGAAGTACCTCCTCGCAGAGAATTTATTGAGAGACATGCAAAGTATGCAAATATTGATGCTTAGAACCATGTTTTGAGTATACAAGTGATTTATAGATTATAAATTCTATTAAAATGGCTAAGGTTTAGATTTTTTTCTACTTTAGCCATTTCTATTTTTACAAACGATTATAAAGTAAGCTGATGACATCTCAAGAAGACCTTTTTAAGCAATTACCGGTTAAACTATCGGGTATTCAATTCCTTCTATCATTTGTGGTAATCGCACTTAGCCTGCTGGGTGTTATGTTACGCTTTGAAGAATTAAGAACAATGTGTTTTTGCACCTTGAACTACTTGGCCTGGTCGTGGATTGCCTTTGGTATAAACATATTTGTTGCACTCGCAACTTTCACTATTTACTTATTTAATGAATCTAAAATTATAAAATACCTTTTCGCTTTGCAGTCTCTTGCATTTTTTACAGGACTTTTTCTTATAGCAATATTTGGCGTTAAGTTAATTGATGTGATATAAAAATATTTATCAAACATGTCAAAAGAAAAGATTATATCGTTAATAGGACATCTTTCATTTGCTATTTTATTAGTAATGTCTATTGTTTTTGCTTTTGAAAGAAATTTGTATGCAGATTCGTCTTATTATATTTTCAAAATAGTAAATACAGGATGGTTTGATATTGAACATTCACGCTATAGTGCTCTCATAACTCAACTATTACCCGTCGCATTCGTTAAGTTGGGAATGTCTCTACAGGTAATAATATATGCTTACTCTATATCCTTTATTCTATTATTTTATGGCATATGGCTCATTATTAATTATGTATTAAAAGACCCATATATAGGAATTGCATTATTATTAATATTAGTAGTTCCTGTTCGCGAAAATTTTTTCAAACCTGTTACTGAACTTCATCAAGCACTAGCATGGTCAATGCTACTTTTCTCATGGATTAACAAACGAATA
>JANTGP010000139.1 GCA_024762835.1 Bacteroidota bacterium | reverse complement strand
TTGCTTTATAAATATCTCTATTTATTCAATAGCTTCTCATACTTTAATACATCATAGCTTAATCTAATGTCAGGGAAAAGCCCCTGTCATTATATTCACAACTAGAGCTCGGGCTGAAAGCCCGGGTTACTTTAACCCGATGGCATCGCCTCGGGGTAAACACCAATTACCAATTTACGCCCTGAAAGGGCAGTTTAATACATATTTCCTATCACAATCCAATGCCTTGTGTTGAATTAAGTTGCTCTTTCAGAGCGTTCCAGCAAAGTGTTTTAATGTAATAATGATGAAAAACTGGATTACATTGTTATCTACTCTGATAGCAAGAATTGATTGATACTGTCTTTTTTTACCAGCTCAACAAAATCGTGAACCAGATTATTTGATATTGTAACAGTCAGGTTATATTGCAGGATTTTCAGAAAGTCATTTTGAACTTGGATTACACCACTGCCACGACAGATGCCCATCC
Organism: Bacteroidota bacterium; assembly: GCA_024762835.1. Lineage (GTDB taxonomy): Bacteria > Bacteroidota > Bacteroidia > Bacteroidales > M50B96 > JANTGP01. The sequence continues at coordinate 7,537 of JANTGP010000139.1, read as the reverse complement.
ATGTTTGAAGAGATTCATCAAACCAAAACAAATTGCCGCTATTTGCTGAATAGACATTCCTGGTAATAGGCTTAAAACACCATGCTTTTCCACGGTCGAAATATGGTTTGGCAAATTCAACAAATTCAGCTTTTGTCCAGTGTTCATCAGCCTGAGTCCCAAGATATACCGCATCATCAGCCATTGAGCCAAAGAAAACATCAGCATCAGCATTTGAAGCTGCAAGATGCCAATTATCCATAAATGAATTTATCCTCTCGTTGCTAACTGTCTGCCTGCAACTAAATAAAGCAAACATAAGCAATAAAAAAATTACTACGGCTGTGTATCGTTTCAAAATAATCTTAATCTTCTTTACTTTTTAAGGTAACAGGTTTAAACAATAAGTATAGTCCGCCCAACACAACTATCAACAGTACAATCATACTTACTGCAGATATTTTCTCGCCAATATAATACACCTTAGGTTCGAACTTAAACTCAATTGTATGTTCACCGGCAGGAATAATCATTGCCCTTAACACATAGTCAACCTGGATATGATCTGCCTTTTGCCCGTCAATATATGCATCCCAACCATCAGCATAATAGATTTCGGAGAATACAGCCAAATTATCTTTTGAAGTTTTTGATAAATAGGTCAAATGATTCGGTTTGTATTCTTTTAATACAATTTGAGCCATTGAATCGCTTGCTATACTTTTATTATCAATATAAGATTTAAATCTGCTATTGATTATAGCTGTTTTTGCAGGATCAAAATCACTTAAAGACATTAACTCATCATCTGCACTATCAACCCATTTTATATTATCAACAAACCAACAATTACCTAAGGCTTCCATGTTTACCTGAACATCAGGTGCTCCGTTTTTTCCTTTAACAATAAAATATTTTGTATTGAGCATATTCAATACGTTCATATTATTTTTGCTAATCTGATACTCTATCAACTCCTGATAACGACGTAGTTTTGCTCCATGATAACCACCAATTGACTTATGGAAATATGATGTAGTAGCATCATTAAAAGTACTTATTGTAAGATTCATAACCCTATAATCAGGGTCAGTATCTTTCATAATAATTTTATCAGCGGTAGTAGGTTTAACAATTACTTCGGCTTTACGCTTCGACATAAATTTGTCGTTACCCATGTATCGCTTATCCACAAATGCCATATCGATTAAAACTATTGCAGATATTAAAATCACGAAAAGTGTTTTCCCAATCTTTTTAATTGAGAAAAGGAAAATAGAAGCAGCTCCCATAAGAATAAAAAAGAAACTCCGGATTGCATCTGCTTTAAAAATCGAGACTCTGGCTGCTTCGAGATTACTGATATAGGAATTAATTTGTTCTAAACTTCCCGGATTCTGTGTTCTATAATTAGCAAACTGCGACAACTCGGCATTATTGATAAAGTCAAGAAACATTTTAGGAGCAATGAATAAGACCAATGCAATACCACCAGTTAGGCCAAATGCAATAAAAAACTCTTTACGTTTGGTCTTAATAATATCAGGCGTTTCCCATATTTTCTTAAGTGTAAGAAATGCCAATAATGGGAAGGTTAATTCCGCAATAACAAGTATTGAGGAAACCGACCTGAATTTATTATAAAGAGGGAAATAATCAAGGAAGAAATTTGTAAATCCCATCCAGTTTTTTCCCCATGATAAGAAGATAACCAGCAATGTGGTAATAAAAAGAGGCCATTTATATCGCCATTTTAATATAAACATTCCGAAAATAAATAAAAAGACTATAAAAGCACCCATGTAAACAGGGCCTGAGGTACCAGGTTGGTTTCCCCAGTAATGAGAACTTTGACTAATATTCTCTTTATAAGCAGGGTCAACATTTTTCAGTGCTGATTTATCTTCACCCAAATAGCCACTTGCACCACCTTTAGCATTAGGAATTAAAAATGACCAACTTTCACCAATACCATAACTCCAACCTGTAACATAATCACGATCGAGACCACTAGTCTTATTTTTTGAATCAAAGCTTAACTCAGATTTACCTCTAATCGTATATTTGCCATACTGATAAGTTGCTGCTAAATTTGTAAAGTTAACGCCAATTGCAATTACAGATGCAATTGCAATTACCAAAATTGATTTAAAAAAACGACTCAATTCGTTTTCTTTGAAACTATAAATAAATTCACCTATCGAAAATATTCCAACCAATATCATAAAATAATATGTCATTTGAATATGATTTGAGAATAATTCCAAGGTGAGAAAAACTGCAGTCAATATACCACCTAATACATATTTCCCCTTGTAGGTTAATAAAATACCTGCAAGAGCAGGAGCCATAAATGCGATTGCACGAACTTTCCAAATATGACCGGCACCAATAATCACAAAAAAGTAAGACGAAAAGGCAAAGGCAATTGCCCCGGCTATACTTAACCACGGACTAATACCAAGAACAAGCATCAAAATATAAAAGCCAACTAAATACAACATAATATAATTTGAGGGAACAGGTAACCATAGCTCAACTGCATCCTTAATATATCTCAATGATGAATTGATATATTTAACCGAAATCTGATAGGCAGGCATTCCGGAAAACATTGAGTTTGTCCATAGAGCTTCCTCTCCGGTTTCTTTTCTAAAATCTGTAATCTCTTTTTGAGAAGCAATTCCCGTAACTACATCATGCTGTCGTATTTCCTTACCCTCAAGTACAGGTGGTGAGAAATAAGCAATGGATATTATTACAAAAATCAATATTGCCGCAATATGCGGAATAAAATCTTTAAATTTAAGTGACTTCATAAAAATTCAATTTTATATTTAATGGTCGAAAGATACAGAATAATATTTAAGGCTCGAAAGACTTTTTTGAGAAGGAAGAATAGGATTACCAAACTGATACCTAAATCCGAAACCAAAACTTAGTTTATCAAGACCAAGTAATGTGATTTGCACATTAAAATGTTTGAAAAAATAATATGATAAAGCTGTATTTATCTTTTGTGTATCGTATTCAGTCATAAGAGATATGTCTTTATAATTTAAAACTATACCTCCAAATATGCCACTTAGTCGTGTATCGGTAAAAGTAGAATCCATTTTAAACAAATGTGTTTTTTGTATTAAACGATTCTTAATGTTAAAAGCATAGGCAAAGGTAAAATCAATGTTTAAACTATTCTTAAACTCAACCCGTTTTGATGCTGCAAAATATATAGCTCCCTGATGAGTATTTGCTCCCATAGGGTCGTGAATACCAAATACAATATTAGGTCTGTTCTTATTTTCTTTTAATAGTAGAAATCTGATCTTGTAACCCCTGTCGCCAATACCCCAGCCTTGCTCACTTATATTATTGGGGCGTATCAGACTTGCAGTAATTTCCACGAAAGGAAGAAACATTATGCTTGCATTATAATGCAACTCAGAAAAAGGCAAAGGCTTACTTCTCAACACTCTGTACTTCTCTGGCAAATATGAAATACTGAGATTTAATTCCTTATCATTTCCGAAACGGGCAGTTGGTGTTTCAATAATTCCAAAATTGCCAAATAATGAGATATGCTCAGGGCTTAATACTTGTGAAATTCCATCATTTGAAAGAGAGAGAAAAAGAATTAAAACAAAGCTTAACTTAAATAATTGTTGAAGCAAAAATCCAATTTTAAAATATTTACTCATTTTTAAGAATGGTACTAATGCGTATCTTATCATTCCAAATCCACCATAAAGCAAAAATAACAACATAAAAGAATGGACGAAGAACCCAGTCGTGGGCAAAATCCCAATAGTCGGGTAAGTTCATTAAAACCACCGACATAATAACAATACGAAAAACATTAGTAATGTGAAGGATAAAAATTCCCATCGGGATAAACCAAAGTTTCTTTTTCCATGGGCCCGGAAATAACAGTATTAATGTAAAATACTGGTAGAATTGTTTAATACCTGAACAACCACTCGTAATTCTCTGATAACCATCATTCTCAAAGAACATTGTTTTACCTTCTTTAACAATATCATACAAAAAGTTCTGAATTATCCATGTTGATTCGTTGTATAATCTTACTTCGAGCCATGAAGAAATGCTTACATAAAAAGACCAGTTTGTAAAAAAAGATGCAAAAGATTTAAACAAAAAATGGAAAAACAAGATGATCACAAAAAAGATGGTAATATCAACAAATGGTTTCCATAGGGGATTAGTCTTCATTAGTATTTTAGGATTTTACAAATAACAATATTGACTGTTCATAAGGGATGTTTTCTTTTGCCACCAATACTCATATGATTTATGAACCATTACATCATGCAAATAAAGGTAGAGAATCTTTATTTGTTAAGTTTGGTTACCATCCCATCTTTAAGTAAGTATTTATCATTGCTTTCGGGGCAAGTTGCAAATCCTTCGTTGTTAAAAACAAGACGATGCCCATATTCACTCATCCAGCCAATTTGTTTGGCAGGATTGCCAACAACAAGTGCATAAGGTTTTACTTCCTTTGTAATAACTGCACCGGCTCCAATAAAAGCAAATTCTCCGATATTATGCCCACACACAATTGTAGCATTTGCACCAATAGAAGCACCTTTTTTCACTAAAGTCTTTTCGTATTTTCCCCTTCTTACAATAGCACTCCTCGGATTGCTAACATTGGTAAAAACCATTGACGGACCAAGAAAAACATCATCTTCGCAAATAACACCGGTATAGATTGATACATTATTCTGAACCTTAACATTATTTCCTAAAACAACATCAGGAGACACTACAACATTTTGTCCTATATTACAATTGCTGCCAATAACACAACTAGTCATTATGTGAGAAAAGTGCCATATCTTTGTGCCGGTTCCTATTGTACAATTATCATCAATAACAGCTGTTTCATGTGCAAAGTAATTTACCGTTTTATCCATTATTTCGTATTATTAATCATTGGATGATAATCGCCTTTTTGCCCAACAGGCTTGGCGTTACGAATATCATAAACTGTTTTTATACTGTGTTTTGCATCTTCAAGTCCGAATCCTTTTCCAAGTAATATTTCCTTATAACTTAAAGTGTGCAAATCCGTAAAACCATCACTAAATTCAATTTCTTTGTTATTTACTTTAATTGATCTATATGTTCTTTGTCCTTTTAGTTTTGCCTTTTCAGGAATATCGTTAAAATCAAGGCTTAAAAACCAACGTACATTTGCATGTTCCAGCTGAAGATAGCCGGCTGCTTTTCTCGGCTTCATTAAATTAACAACATTCTTCTCAACCTTGCCAAATATCCAAATCAGCATATCGAAAAAATGGATTCCGATATTTGTTGCGACACCACCAGATTTTTCAACATCAGCTTTCCAGCTTGTATAATACCAATTTCCCCTTGCGGTGATATAAGTAAGATCAATATCAAAAATCTCATCAGACTTCGCCATCTTTACTTTTTCTCGTAGCGCAATAATTGCAGGATGCAGCCTAAGTTGAAAAATATTATTCACCTTTTTCCCGGTTTCATGTTCAATTTGCATTAAAGCATCAACATTCCATGGATTGAGCACAAGGGGCTTTTCGCAAATAGCATCAGTTTGTTGTTTTAATGCAAACCTGATGTGTGCATCGTGAAGATAGTTTGGAGTACAAATGCTTACATAATCAATCTTGCGACCTTTACGTCTTAACTTATCAATATGCCTGTCAAACCTTTCAAATTCCACAAAAAAGTCAGCATTAGGGAAATAGGAATCCATTATTCCAACGCTGTCGAACTTATCAAGGGCTGCAGCCAATGCATTACCTGTATCTTTTATTGCCCTTAAATGTCTTTCGGCAATATAACCTGCCACACCAATCAATGCAAATGTTTTTGAATCATCCATTAAGCTATGTTTTTTCCTGTTTTAATATTTCGCTAAAAATAAATAATCAAATTTAATTACTTCTTTCTTTCTTAAAAATAATATTGAAAACAGCACGCCGGAAATATTTCCAGTCCGTACGGAAGTGATTTTTTTCATATTCATTTAAATACTTCATTTCCGATTTCATAATTTCATCAAGAGTTTTTGGCAAATCGGCATAAAAAGGCGGCACTAAACCGGGTTTATATTTTATTCGCTTTTCCTGCAACTCTTTTGTATAAAGCTCAAAATAATGCTTACTTAATGGTCTTACGCCAACAAGTTTCATTTCGCCTTTCAATAAATTAATCAACATAGGAAGCTCGTCTAACCAAAATTTACGAAGGAATCTGCCAAAAGTTGTTATCCTGAAATCATCATTGAATTTACCTCCATCTTTCAGTTTATTTTTCTCGAAAACATGAGCCTGCAAATATTCAGCATATGGATGCATTGTTCTTAATTTATAGACTTTGAACAGCTTACCATCTTTGCCAATTCTTTTTAATAAAATAAACATTCCATAGTTGGGTCTTTCGTCAATTTCCGGAATTGAAATCTTCTTTGCAGCAAAAAATGCTTTGTCATTAACATTTAACTCATCAATTATAGCAAAACCGCGATGATATAAACGCCCGAAAATTTCAGCTTTTGAAAAAACTCTATTTCTGCCCTTTGTGATAAAGAAATACAATTGCTTTGTATAAGGGAGCTTTGGAATTACTCTATTTATTAAAAAATCCAAACTATAGTGTAGCCAGTTAAAAGGTAAAGGTAATTTATTTAGTATCCTTTTTTTTCGCGATAAATATGTTTCAACACAACTAATATAAACAGCCCCAATATTGAGCTTATTATTTACTTCAGTAAAAAAGTTATTAATTCCCCTTATATCATTAATGCGTTTTAAATTTATCAATGCATTATATGATTTCTCAGGTAAACCGACGATATTAAAACCGGTAGTAGTTGATATTGTCACGAGCCCTTTTTTGCTTAAGTCTATATTTTTATTTACAAAATCAAATACTGCAGGGTTTGTTTCACTTTCGATGAGATTTCTGAGCTTTTGTTTTTGCAGCTCTTTTTTATTTTGACTAAGAGGAGGCAAATCTGAGATATCTGTATCAGTGCTAAGTTCGTTTTTTTCTTCTTTTTCAATTAGGATATCTCTTAACTCTCGAGCTTTTAAAAAAGAATTAAGAATATAACCGAATAATAATTCGAGACCTGCCGAAATAATAATGGTACCAAAAACAATCAGTCGCGAATAATTAGCCAAATTATTGTAATATATAAGAGAAACAGCTATGGCCACAATTACAACATCTGCAAATATTATATAAAAGCTAAGGTCTTTAAGTGTTTGTGCAATAGTGTATCTATACTTTCTGAAAAAAGCAGATACAATTACCCAAATAATAAGAAAGACAAAGAAAGGCTTGTAATAATTCGGCAGATAGAATCTTTTTGAACCTGGCTTTATCCATATAAAAAACATAAATACAGCGGTAACAAGTACAATATCACCCAATAATAATAATAATCCTATTTTTCTTTCCTTACTCACTTCAGGATTGCCATTTTGTTTTGTAAGAAGTTAAATTACATAATTAAATACAATTTATTAAAGCTTTTAATAACCCC
>JANTGP010000138.1 GCA_024762835.1 Bacteroidota bacterium | reverse complement strand
ATTTTATTCGTTGATTAATGAATTATATTATTGATTAATTCTGTATTTAATAATATTTGCAGTGTATAGATTTAGCCTCTAAAACAAAAAATAAAACACATAATAAAAGCTTGTATTTCAACAAATAAATTATACTTTTGCAGCCGTAAAGTTAAAATAATGTCTAACTTATTAATTATTAAAATTTTAAATGGTAGAAGAAAAAGAAAACACATCAAATGAAACTGTTGAAACAACAGGTGATGTTGAAAAGAAAAAAGAAGTTGTTGCCGAAACTCAAGAAAAGGCTACAGAAGAAGTGAAAGAAGAAGCTAAGGAAGAAGCCAAAGTGGAAGTTGTTGAGGAAACAAAAGAAGAAGCTAAAGAAGAAGCCAAAGCAGAAGTTGTTGAGGAAACAAAGAAAGAAGCTAAGGAAGAAGCCAAAGCGGAAGTTGTTGAGGAAACAAAAGAAGAGCCAAAAGCAAAAGAAGAAGTTAAGGCTACTGAGAAACCTATTAACGAGAATGTTCCTGTAGAAGATTTTGATTGGGATAAATTCATTACCGATGCTGATAACTATTCGGCAAACGAAAGAAATGATTTAGAATCCACTTATGGTCAGACTCTCTCAACAATTCAGGAGAATCAAGTACTTGACGGTACAATAACAACTATAACAAAAAGAGAAGTAGTTATTAATATTGGCTACAAATCAGACGGTATTATAGGTATCAGTGAATTTCGCTACAATCCTGATTTAAAAGTTGGCGATACAGTAGAAGTTTATGTTGAGAATCAAGAAGACAAAAACGGTCAATTAATTCTTTCCCACAAAAAAGCCAGAGCACTAAGATCATGGGAACGCGTTAATCAGTCATTAGAAAAAGATGAGATTATTCAAGGTCTTATTAAGTGTCGTACAAAAGGTGGAATGATAGTAGATGTCTTTGGAATTGAAGCTTTCTTGCCAGGTTCACAAATTGATGTAAAGCCTATCCGCGATTATGATATATATGTAGGTAAAACTATGGAATTCAAGGTTGTAAAAATCAATCAGGAATTTAAAAACGTTGTTGTTTCACACAAAGCCCTAATTGAAGCTGAACTTGAACAACAAAAAATGGAAATTATTTCTAAACTTGAAAAAGGTCAGGTATTAGAAGGAACGGCAAAAAATATTACTTCATACGGTGTATTTATTGACTTAGGCGGTGTAGATGGTCTTATCCACATTACCGACTTGTCGTGGGGACGTGTTAATCATCCTGAAGAAATTGTACAATTAGACCAAAAACTGAATGTTGTTATTCTTGACTTTGATGATACTAAGAAGAGAATTGCTTTAGGTTTAAAACAATTAACCAAGCATCCTTGGGATTCATTAGACCCTGAGATGAAAGTTGGTGATAAAGTTAAAGGTAAAGTAGTTGTTATGGCTGATTATGGTGCATTTGTTGAAATAGCACCCGGTGTTGAAGGACTTATCCATGTTTCGGAAATGTCTTGGTCACAGCATTTACGCAGTGCACAGGAATTCCTTAAAGTTGGCGATGAAGTTGAAGCTCAGATATTAACACTTGACAGGGATGAAAGGAAAATGTCTCTTGGAATGAAGCAACTTAAGCCTGATCCATGGGAGAAAATTGATGAAAGATACCCAATCAACTCGAAACATACTGCTAAGGTTCGTAACTTTACCGGTTTTGGTATTTTTGTTGAAATAGAAGAAGGTGTTGATGGTTTAATCCATATCTCAGATTTATCTTGGACAAAGAAAATCAAACATCCTGCTGAATTTACCTCAATTGATGAGAATATTGAAGTTGTTGTTCTTGATATTGATAAAGATAATCGCAGATTAAGTCTTGGACATAAACAATTGGAAGAGAATCCTTGGGATGTATTTGAAACTATATTTAGTGTAGATTCAGTTCACGAAGGAACAATTACCGAATTATTTGACAAAGGAGCAATTATATCACTACCTTATGGTGTTGAAGGATTTGCAACCCCACGTCATTTAGTAAAAGAAGATGGTAAGCAAGCTAAACTGGATGAAAAACTTGATTTTAAAGTTATTGAATTCTCAAAAGCTAATAAGAAGATTATTCTATCACACAGCAGAACATATGAAGATGATAAGAAAGAAACTTCTACTGCAAAACCTAAATCAAAAGGTGGTTCAACAAGAAAAGATGTTAAACATCTGAACGAAAGCATGGAAAAAACCACTTTGGGTGATATCTCTGATTTGGCTGCATTAAAAAGCGAAATGGAAGAAACTGCAAAGAAAAAGTTAGACGAAATGTCAAAGAAGAAGAAATCTTAAACCTTATGATGAAGTCATAAGTTTTATTGATAAATACTTTCAACAGCCCCGTAATTATGGGGCTGTTGTTGTTTGTGGGCATTTATATTAAGATCTTTTATATAGTTTTGCTTTTAATTGCTAAATTCGCAGATACAAATTTTTAAAACAAATATAGTGAAGTTCCAACTCACAGTATTAGGCAGTAGTTCTGCCGTTCCAACATCCGACAGATATCCGAGCGCTCAGGTATTAAATGTTCAGGAGCGATATTTCTTAATTGATTGTGGCGAAGGTACTCAAATTCAGATTAGAAGAAACAGAATAAGATTTGCTAAGATTAACCATATATTTATTAGTCACTTACATGGTGACCATTTTTTCGGAATATTTGGCGTTATTTCAACAATGGGATTACTTGGACGTAAAAACGACCTTAATATTTACGGACCAAAAGAATTGGAAGAATTACTTAATTTTTATTCGAAGATTACTAATGAAAAAATGGATTTTAAGATCAACTTCCATTCACTAAATTATAAAAACAAAGAGTTAATTTTTGAAGATAAAATTATTACAGTAGAAAGTATTCCCTTAAAACACAGAATACCAACCTGTGGTTTTCTATTTAAGGAAAAGGAACGTCCTGATAAAATTAAAAAGGAACTTATAGAATTTTATAAGATTCCGGTTAAAGAGATATTTGAAATTAAAATGGGTGCCGACTTCATTACTGATGATGGCAAAATAATACCACATAATCAACTAACGATAAAAGCTTCAGTACCTCGCTCTTTTGCATATTGTAGCGATACGGTTTATTACAAAAATATTGCTAAAGAAATCGAGAATGTAGATTTACTTTATCACGAAGCAACATTCACAAAAGATTTGGAAAAACAAGCATTAGCATCAATGCATTCAACAGCCTCTCAGGCAGCTGAAATAGCTCTTAAAGCTAAAGCAGGGAAATTGATTATCGGACATTATTCATCCCGGTACAGAAGTCTTACACCATTGCTAAATGAAGCCAGAGAGGTGTTTCCTAATACAGTTCTGGCAATTGAAAATAAGGTTTATACAATTGATTAGTAAAAATCAAATCGCTAACAGCGATTTAGAATTTTAGAATTTTTGGTTATACCGATTAGTATATGAACCCGATGGTTATCGGGTTTGAAATACAATTGGTATTACACACTTTTTAGGATAGTGTCATTATTAAGTTGAAATATAGTTTTATCTGATAAGATTTACTGTTCCTTTCTTTGATTGAACATTTCCATATTTGTCCTTTGTTACAAGTATCCAAATATAAACACCGCTATCCATAGTTTTATTTGAATAATGATTTGCTCCGTCCCACTTCTTATTGACATCATTTGTAGTAAAAAGTAAAATACCGGATTTGTCAAAAATCTTAAAGCTTACCGTATAATCATAGCAAAACTCTGCAGGTGGCCCAAAAACATCATTTAAACCGTCACCATCAGGTGAAAAAGCATTTGGCATAGGAATATTATGTTCTATTTGTACATCGAGATTTTCACTTTTGCTATCACTACAACCATATTCATTTTCTGTTAAGCAACTTACCTGATATGCCCCTGTCTTCAGAAATGTATAGTCAGCCAATAATTTTGTTGAGATTTGTTCTGTATTAATTTTCCATACAACATTATCGCAGCTTTGCTTCAACTTAAAATGATAAGTATTAATTTCTTTTTCAAATGAGAAATCAGCACTTGGCGTAGGAAAAACAATTATTGGATCGTCAACAATAAAATAAGATGATGTTTTTGATTCGGTGTATTTAGTCTCTAATGATACAAAATATTCACCATCAACAGTATAAACATGTTTGGCAATTCTTTGGTTTGAAACTACTCCGTCACCAAAGTCCCATACGTAATTTATAGAATCAGAAATCTCTAATGGTGTAAATACAATTTCTTGCCCTGTACATACCTGGAGATCACTTATACTAAATCTTGAACTTGGAATAAGATTGCTTTCTGTAATAAGGTTTTCATTATTCGTATCCTCTCCCCTCTCAACTTCTGCAAACTTTTCTTCTATCTTGGCTTTTCCATCAGAATGTTCTTTTAATGTTGTTTCTTGTCCTTTATTGTCAATTTCTTTAGACGGTGATATGTTTGTACTCGTTGTAACAGTCTTGCTCTCTTTAGTGCTAATGAGATTTGGCGCATTTAATTCAGTATCGTTCTCTGCACCAGCCGTTTCAACCACTTCAGCGGTAACAATAGAATTTTGCTTGTTACTATCGGGCTTAGTAATAAAGTAGGTAACAACAGAAACAATAACAATAGCTGTTACAATTGATGCTATTTTCATAGATGAAAATTTTGCCTTAGGAAATATACCTGAGATATCCTTCTCAAGTTGTGGCCAAGCCTCATTATTGTAAGGTAAATCAAGATTATTAATCTTGTCTCTTATAATATTTTCAAAACTATTATTTTCTTCTTTTTTCATTTAAATACTCCTTATAATACTCCAATACATTAAATTTTGCTTTGGCATAATTAGATTTAGACGTCCCGACACTTATTCCAAGTTCTTCAGCAATTTCCTTGTGAGTGAGACTCTCAATAGCATGAAGATTAAAAACTGCTTTATATCCGGGTGTTAGCTTATTAACTAAGCTAAGAATCAACTCAGCATTTTCTTTCTCTAAGTTTTTCTGAAGTTCCTTTTCCTCAGCATCTGACAATAAATTTTCTAATTGATAATTATCTGTAAAAACATAAAATTCTTTTCTTTTCCTAATATAGTCAAGTCCACAGTTTGTCATTATTCGCCTAATCCAACCTTCCAAAGAACCTAGATTTTTAAAGTCTTTAAGCTTCTGAAATACTTTAATAAACCCTTCATGTAAAATGTCTTTAGCATCTTCGTCGCTATATGCGTATCTTTTACACAATACCAACATTTTACCATAAAAAGAACTATAAAGAAACTGCTGACTTATTTTATTTCCTCTTATACATTCGTCAATAAGTTTTGCAACAGCTGCTTTATTTGAAAAATCCATATTAATTCTTACTTCTGCTCATAGACGAAAGCTTACTCAAATGGTTGCCTCCGGTCCAAAATTTATTTTTATTATATCAAGAGATTACTTGAAGAACATTTATTCGGGAATAATAGTTTTATATGCATCATCAAGCATGTCTAATGCTCTTTCCTTTGTTTTTGCTTCGGCATAAGTTCTTAAAACAGGTTCTGTCCCCGATGGTCTTATCATTATCCATTCGCTACTGTTTATAAAGTATTTAAAACCATCAAACTCATCCAAACTTTCAACTTTGTATTTGCCAAACTCTTTATAATAGTGAGCTTTACATTTTTCAATTATCGATTGTTTTAATTCATGACTTATCTTCAGATCTCTTCTCTGGTAGGCAAACGAACCGGTAATATCGTAAATCTCATTTATCAATTCATCAAGATTCTTACCAGTCTCGAGCATAAATTGCCAAATAATCAAACCCATCCAAATTCCATCTCTTTCGGGAATATGCGTTAAAACACTTATGCCGCCAGACTCTTCACCTCCAACCAATACTTTCTCTTTTAGCATGACTCTGCAAATATCTTTAAACCCAATATGCACCCGTTGAACTTCCAGACCATAATAATCAGCAAGTTTCTCAATCTTTACTGTTGATGAAAAACCTGTAACAATCTTTCCCGAAAGCTTTTTATATCCGGCTAAATAGTGAATTAATAATAGTATTATATGGTGCGAGTCGATATAATTACCATGCTTATTGTAGAGAGCAATTCTGTCAGCGTCTCCATCAACTGCAAGACCACAGTCTAGTGTTGGAGAGTTTTTTATTATTTCTGAAAAATCAAGCAAATTTTTGTGTAAAGGTTCGGGAGGAATATTATTAAAACCCGGATTCAGCTCGCAGTGGACAAGTTTTACATTCTTAAAAAGCTTTTTCATTACATCCTGTCCGGCACCATACATTGCATCAAAAGCAAAATTAAATTTAGAATTGTCAATTGACTTAATATCAAAATTATCATGAACATGCTCAATATAACTTTTATCAAAATCAATAATTTCAATTTGTCCTTTATCAACAAATCCGGCTAGCTCCATATTTTTATAATCGAAATCCGGCTTATCAGGAATCAAACTCTCAACCTCCCTTATATGCTCTTCCATTAAAGGTCCGCCATGACTGCCTTTAAGCTTTATTCCATTGTAAACAGGTGGATTATGGCTGGCTGTAACTACAATACCCAGGTCTGCTTTTTGTTTTATTACCATATACGAAACTTCAGGTGTGGAAGCAAAATGGTCTGACAAATAGCATCTAATATCCTCTTTCGCAAGAACGCATGCTACTAGTTCAGCAAACATTTTACCACCAAAGCGGCAATCATAACCAATAATAACTTTGGGTTTAGTGTATGACTTATTAAGCCATTTTGCAGTTGCCATTGATAACCGGGCTATGTTTTCAAATGTAAATTCTTTAGCTATAACAGCTCTCCAACCATCTGTTCCAAATTTTATTCTGTCCATTTTAGTAAAGTTAAATATTGATTAATGATTTAAACAAACACTATTTATAAATTTTTCTCTTATCTAATGCTTTATGATATTTCCGTGCATAAAGGTTATGCTGACGAAGAGATTTTGAAAAATGATGATAACCTGAGAAATCGTCTCTGGCACAGAAGTAATAATAATTATGTTCAGAATAATTAAGAACAGCATCAATCGAGCTTATTGACGGAAGACAAATGGGACCAGGAGGTATGCCTTTAATCTTATAAGTATTATAGGGCGAATTTACTTTTTTGTCCTTATTTGTAATACGTCTTTTTAAGAAATTCTTTAAAGCAAATTTCAAAGTTGGGTCAGCTTGCAAAGGAATCCCTTTTTTAATTCGATTAATATAAACACCGGCAACCATAGGTTTTTCATCATTCTTTAAGGTTTCTTCTTCAACAATCGAGGCCAGTATCGAAACATCGGCTTTTGAAAGACCTATTGCTCTAGCTTTCTTCTCTCTTTCATTTGTCCAGAATTTCCGGTGTTCATTTATCATTCTGTTAATAAAATCTTGTGCTGATGAATTCCAATAAAACTCATAACTATTTGGAATAAAGATAATCATAACATTGTCTTTTGTTAATCCAAGAGAATTTATCAGACTGTCATTTTGCAAGATATTTATTATTGAAACAGAGTCGGCTTCAATCTGTTGTGAAACCACAGATGCCAATTGCTCTTTACTTCGTAATTTATTAAAAGACAAAGTAACCGGTGTTTGATTTCCTGAGCGAAACATATTAATAAGCTCATTATTATTCATCGAAGAATAAAGTTTATATCTTCCCGGATAAACATGATTAATCAGATTTTTTTTATGTGCCAACCAATTGAATGAAGCTGTATCTATAAGAAGACTATCCTGAAGTAGAATAGAATATAATTTTTCATAATCGGAGCCTGTGGGAATAAAAACAAACTTATTATTACTGTTTTTAATATTTACATTTGCTTCAAAAACATCATTATATTTTTTTAATCCTATTAATGATACCGCAACAGCAGCCAAAACGACACTAACTATTAAACTTATTTTAAGCGACTTAGTCATTATTTATTTGTAATAAATTAGTTCTTACTTCTAAGCAGCTTAATATGTAAGCCTAATCAGAAATAAAAACAAAAATAACATAATATTAAGAATTATTTAGAT
>JANTGP010000137.1 GCA_024762835.1 Bacteroidota bacterium | reverse complement strand
CCTTTCGCCCAAACGCATTGTTTATGTCAGTTGCAATTCTGCCACGCAAGCACGTGATCTGGCATTGATGAAACAGCATTACAAAATTACCAAAATGCAACCGGTAGATATGTTTCCGCATACGCATCATGTTGAGAATATTGTATTAATGGAGAAAAATCTGTAGAAGTTAATATATTTTTTCGCTCGGTATTATTATTAAAAACAAAAAAGCCGGGAGTGATAAAAAACAACACAAACAAATATTCCTCTCCCCCGACTTTCTTATGAAAACAAAACTATAATTTTAAAAATAACCTTTACATTTTCTTATTATTTTAGAGACTCATTATTGCTATTATTATCTATTTGAATGTTAAAAAAAGCAATTACAGTTATTGATAAACTATATCTATTCCTGAATTTTTTAATTCAATTTTTTTGATACGTTTTTTGATATTGTTTGTGCTTTCATCTAAATCCTCTATTTGTTTCATTTGTTCTTGAGCAGCTTTAACTAAGGTTGCCACGAAAGCAGCATAACGCAAGCCATAGCTATCTTTCTCATTTTTTGGTGCATCCACACCGCTAAAATCATAGCCGAGGCTTTTAGCGGCTTGTTCCACTTCTTGGGCAATAAAGCCGGTATGCACTATTCTTTCTCCATTTTCTACCAAAGCTTTATATTTTGGATCCTTCATGGAGTGATCTACTCCTAAAAATGAATCTAATTTTTGCACCTGTAAACGATATGTTACCGGACGTAATTTTAAAATAAACGACAAGCCGGGAACATTTTGTCTAATATGCTTTTTAAACCGTCTGTCCGATAAATTTGTCCAGGCAACCAAACCTCCAATACTCGTGACGGTGCTACTTCCGATTCGAACTTGATGATCTGCCGAAACAGTTACATTTTCTCCTATGGCCATAGTATTATTAAAATTTTGATTTAAATTGGCTTGTACACCAATTGCCGTATTCCGAACACCTGAAGTGTTGCCATACAAGGCTTTAATACCTATGGCCGTATTATTATTACCTTCAATATTCGAAAATAATGCTTTTGAACCTATGCCCGTATTTGCAAATGCAAGGTTTGAATCCCAACTTACCCCATAACCATTATTATACAAAGCGGAATCGCCTACGGCAACAATATGATTTCGGATACTATTCCAAAATTGTGCTTTTGCACCGATAGCAACATTATAATTTGACGTTATATTACTATCATGAAATGATTTATACCCAACAGCAACATTTCTATCTCCCCCCGAGTATCCGGAAAAAGTCCCTATAACTGTATTATAATTACCTTGATAATTTACTATTAATGCTTCACAACCTACTGCCACGTTATCATGACAAGCGTTGCTCTCCTTAAGAGCTTTTGAACCCAATGCATTGTTAGCAAAGGCTGCCATATTAAGGTTAGCGCTTAAATTTTCTCTTAATGCCTGAAAACCCAGAGCAGATGCTCCTGCATTTTCTTCAACTTTAGACAAAGCTTCTGCTCCCATTGCCGTAAAACTCCACCCATTCTTAAGATTATTTAGCACTTTAAAACCTATAACCGTATTATTACCACAATGCTCTCCATTATATGCAGAATAATGCAAAGATTTATATCCTATAGCCACTGAAGCTTCATTGTGAATATTATTATCATCAGCATTATAACCCCTTGTTGCATTATTTCCAATGGATACACTATTTGAAATTTTTGCATAACCTGATGAATAACCCATAAATGTATTATTGCTACCCATTGTACCAGAATAACTGCCAGTAATCGTACTATTTGATGTATCATTATTGTCAATGGAATAAGCTCCAATATTTGTATTATTGTTATAACCATTATCCCCCCCTGAAAAATAACCTGTATTTGTATTTTGGTATCCGGTTGGGTCTGTTAAGATACGCGAAGCCCCAATGGCCGTATTGTATTTTAAATCATTAAGTCCGGGACTAATATTACTGTTTATATATAAAGCCGAATCGCCGATGGCTACCAATTCATTCTGTCTCAAATTATTATTAAGAGAATGGCTGCCAAATGCCGTATTGTTTGTTCCTAAGGTATCCAAACGCATAGATTGATAACCAAACGCAGTGTTATAATTGGCAACGGTGGCAGATTTTAAGGTTTCATATCCCATAGCGGTATTTTTTTCTCCCGTATTGGCATTTAAACTATTATTTCCAACTCCCGTATTTTTGCTTTCACCCGTATTTTGTAAACCTGAAAAATATCCTAAATAAACAGCTGAACCGCTTAAATTAGACTTTCCATCATCCAAATCGTCAATTTTTTTTGGCCCTATAATGGACTCATCTTGCCACAATAAATTACCGGCACCATCTGTAGCCAAAATATTCCCTATTGCTCCATCAGATAAAGGAAGGGAATAGGCATCATTGATATAAATCTTTCCGTTTTTCAATACTGTTAAGGCGTTATGCTTATGTGCAGCATCACTTCCGTTTCCAATGACTAACAATCTATCTGAACTATCCCAAGAACTGATATTACCGGGGGTATAATCTGTATTATAAGCACCAAAAACGCTTTCTGAAAATGAATAAGCCTTATCGTGATATCCTATTGCCAAAGAACTATCTCCGTTAGCATAAGAACTTTCTCCGGCTGCAAATGATTTATTGCCTTGTGAAGTAGTATTATATCCAACAGCCACAGAAGGATTTCCCGAGGCAGTTGTATTAGAACCAAGCGCCACGGAATTGATTCCTAAATTTGTGTCATCCCACTGTGTTCCGTCGATACTACCGGCTCTAAAGGCTGCTTCATTCGGATTGAAAAACAGTCGAGTACCGGAATCGGTTATTTCCGAATCAATTGAAATGCCACTGCCGGTTACACCTGTAATTAATAAGCCATCTGTTCCGTTAATTCGGACGCTACCGGTATCTGCATTAATATTTTTTCCAACTCCGGCACCACCTTGATCATAAGCTTCATCAAGAGAATTACCAATGGTAGATGCGCTTACAAAATTTAATTTTCCGGTGTTATCTATTTGAAATATACGTAACGGAATACTTCTTTGTGCAGGAAATGAATAGCCTGTTGTGTTCGGATTTCCGATTTGAAATTCGGAATTTGTTCGTAATATATCATTATCAAATTCACCATATATCAAAGCATTTGAGGCATCTGCATTAGAATTTTCGATATATAATTTATTACTTCCCGTTTCGTTACTTCCGGCAGAATATCCTATAAAAATATTAGCATCTCCTGTATTGTTAACACCGGCATTGTTTCCTATCGCTACATTCTTCCCTCCTGTATTGGCTTGTAAAGCAACCGCTCCAACAGCGGTATTCATTGAACCCATGATATTATTTTCCAGACATCTATTCCCGACAGCAATATTTAATATACCACTTGAAATATTTTTTAAGGAAACATTTCCTATTCCCACATTATGATAGCCATTATTTGTACCTAATCCCATACTGTTAATACCAATAGCAATATTACTGGGAGCAGTCTCCTTTAGTTTCATTGCATCAGTCCCAATAGCTATATTGTTATAGCCTTCTGTATTGTTTTTAAGTGCCGAACTACCTACGGCAAAATTATTATAAGCAGAAGTATTTTGATACAAACTTTGCCAACCAATACCACAATTGTCATGTCCGGAAGTATTATTATACAAACTTTGATAACCTAGGGCAATATTTCTGTTTCCGTTTGAATTATTTCCAAATAACCCATTATATCCCATTGATACATTATACCTTCCTCCTACATTATTTTTCATACTTTGATACCCTAAAACAGTATTTCTGTTGGCACCGTCGTCATTTTGGCCGGCTTCAAATCCCAAAAACATACTTCCCGAAACAGTAGGTGAGCCGTAAACATCGGTTTTGGCATCACTCAAGTCATCTATACTATTCACTACGGACGTTCCATAATGAATCCGTATCCAAGCATTTTGTGTATAATAATAGAATCCTGTTACTTGATCGGTTTGATAAATGATTAAACCTTGTGCCGGATTGACAATGGCGTCTCGTTGTGCTTGAGTCACTCTAGGAATTAACAATCCTTTATCCGTACTTTTAATATCCAGAGAAGCAGAATTATCCGGAGGGGAAGAATTAGTATTGATACTTATTTGCGAATAAGTATGATAATTAAATATTGACAATATGATTATTATATAAACTGATTTTTTCATCATCCTTTGTTTTAAAATTAACATAATTAAATATCAAGTAAAATCATTTTTTACTTTTTAATAGCTTTTCTATCATTGTTAATTTTTCTTTTAGAGTATCATTTTCTCTTTTTAAATCTTCGATAAGTTTTTGCTGTTCTTGTAGGGTTTTTACCAGTGGTACGACAAATTCGGCATAGCGCAGTCCGTAAACATCTTTATCGTTTTTGGGTTTATCTACACCGCTAAATTGAAATCCTACTTCATTAGCGGCACTTTCTACTTCTTGGGCAATGAATCCGGTGTAAGTTTTAGTTTCTGCATTTTGAGTAAATTCTTTGGTTTTCGGGTCATTTAATATATCATCAGGTAGTTTTTTGTATTTATTTAAATTACCAATTCGCAGTCTATATGTAACAGGGCGTAGTTTTTTGATAAATTCAATTCCCGGCACATTTTCTTGCACATTTGTTTTAAATCTACCATCGGACAAACTAGTCCAACCTACCGGTCCACCGATACTTGTTACAAAATCATTACCAATTCTAACTTGATTGTCCGCAGTGATTACCACACCTTCGCCTAATGCCGTTGAATTGATATAGTTTCCATCAAAAAAAGCATGCCATCCTACGGCAGTATTCCAATATCCGGTAGTATTGTTATATAATGCTCGTTCACCTAAAGCGGTATTTGACGATCCGGTGGTATTACTGTATAAAGATTTTGACCCTACTGCTGTATTTCCGTAGGATTCTGAATTAGTTGTAGCTCCTACGCCATTGTTATATAATGCGGAATCACCGACTGCTACTAAATTACTGATATCTTCACTATGCCACAATGCTTTAGCACCTATGGCCACATTGGCATTACCCGTTAAATTACTTATTAAAGCTTCTTCCCCAATGGCTATATTGTTGTTTCCCTCTGTATTAGAATTAAGAGAATAATAACCAACTGCCGTATTGCCATTTCCAAAATTATTACTCCTTAATGAATTATTTCCTATAGCAGTATTATTCCAACCTGTAACACAGCTACCAAGGGCAGCACTACCAAAAGCAGTATTATTAGAACCTCCTTCATTATATCGCAAAGCTTCAATTCCAAAAGCAGTATTGTCGTTTCCGTTGATATTGTTTGAAAGAGCCAATTTACCAGCAGCGGTGTTTCTTGACCCAACCGTATTATTCATAAGTGCTGCATAACCAACCGCCGTATTGTTTGCGGCTTCTTGGTCGAGCGTAGCGCCTTCTCCATTGTGCATCAATGCGCTAAATCCAACAGCTGTCAATCCGCTTCTAACGGTATTGTAATATAAGGCGGAATCGCCTACAGCAACGTTTTGGTTACCGGTAGTATTGTTGTATAAAGCCTTATATCCATTGGCGACATTGTCATCTCCGGACAAATTCGAGAATAAGGCTTGGGAACCAATACCCGTATTTCTTTCTCCCGAGGTATTAGAAAATAAAGCTTTAAAACCATTAGCAGTATTTTTTAGTCCAGTGGTATTTGAATACAAACTTTTATATCCGATGGCAGTATTATCATATCCGTTGGTATTGGAAAAAAGGGCTTTTGAACCAATGGCAGTATTATATGATTCGTTATTATTATATAGAGCGGAATCGCCTACAGCAACGTTTTGGTTACCGGTATTTAAAAATAATGCTTGCACTCCGAGAGCCGTATTATTAGACCCTGCTGTATTTGAAAACATTGACTGAAAGCCATACGCCGCATTATTTTGACCGGATACATTAGAGTAAAGCGCCTGATATCCGGCTGCTGTATTATTTTCACCTTCAGTATTAGAATGTAAGGTATTGAACCCAACACCTGTATTTTTATTGTCACTTCCATCATCAGAAGTCCCCGCATCTAAACCTAAAAAAACCGAAGAACCGTTGGCATCGGATTTTCCATCGGATAAGTCATCTATTTTATGAGCACCTACAGTGCTGTTATCTACCCAAATCAAATTATGAGAACCATCGTTTTGCAAAACTTGCCCGATGTTGCCATCAGAAGTTGGTAATGAATAGGCATCGTCTATCGTTATTTTTCCGTTTTTATAAACAACCAGAGCATTGCTCTTATTATTTTCGTCTGCGCCGTTTCCCACTACAAACAATCTGTCAGATGCATCCCAAGTGATAGTACTTGCCGGCGTATAATCCGTATTATATCTTCCCACTACCATTTCGCTAAAAGAAGGCGCCGTGGTATAACTTCCAACAGCCATTGAATGATTTCCGGAAGCAACAGAATTTGCACCCATAGCTGTGGCATAATTACCGGATGCTACCGTATTTTTACCTATTGCAAATGAACCTGTTCCGGATGCTGTTGTATTTGTTCCCATTGCAGCGGAATAAGAACCGATATTGGCATCATCCCATTGATCGGCATTTATTGTTCCTGATCTAAAAGCGGCTTTTTTGGGGTAAAAAAACATCCGGGTGCCTGAACCTGTAATTTCGTCATCAATGCTAATACCAGAGCTATAGATTCCTGTAACTAGCAGTCCGTCTGTGCCACCTATTCTTACAGCACCTGCATCAGCCGTAATGTTTTTACCTGCACCTGCACCGCCATTGTCATAAGATTTATCCAATGTGTTTTTTAACAAATCCGCATCAACAAAATGCAATTGTCCAATGCCGTCTAATTGTAACAATTGGCCATCAGTCCCCCTTGAAACTGGAAATTTATAACCATCTACAGCCGGATCGCCAATTTGAAATTCCCCATTTGTCCGTAGGATATCATATGTAAAGTCTCCATATATCAAAGCACTTGAGGCATCTGCATTTGAATTTTCAATAAACAGTTTATTACTTATAGATGTTGCTGTTGAAGCTGCTGAATAACCTATAAAAATATTTGCGTTTCCCGAATTATTTGCACCTGCACTGGCACCTAATGCTACATTTTTATTTCCTTTGTTATCTTGAAGTGCATTTATTCCAATAGCAACATTATCTAATCCTATATCATTAGTTTGTAAACTTCCATTCCCGAGAGCAATATTATTTTCTCCGGTTGTGTTATGCTCCATAACATAAGACCCGATAGCAATATTACTGTTCCCATGTGAATTATATGACAAGCAATTAGTTCCAATACCAATGTTAAGATACCCATCGGTATTATTTCTTAATGAGTTAACCCCGATGGCAATATTGTCGTATCCGGACTGATTTTCGTATAAAGCTGAACTACCCAATGCTACATTTCCGTGACCGGTATTATTTTTATACAAAGACCAATATCCCAAGGCCAAATCATCGTAGCCGGCCGTATTGTTTTTCATGCTTTGATAACCAACGGCAACATTATTACTCCCAGACGAATTACTTCCTAATAAAGATTCAAAACCTAAGGCTACATTATACTGACCACTTAAGTTATATTTCATACTGCGGTAACCCAAAGCGGTATTTTGATTTTCGCCAAGGTCATTTAATCCTGTTTCATAACCTAAAAAGATACTGCCGGAAGTAGATAAACCATAATCATCGGTTTTTCCATCGGTAAGGTCATCAATACTTTCCACATTGTTCATACCGTCTATGATGTGTTGCCATGCCGATCCGTCATAATAATAAAACCCCGGTGTGTTATCCGTTTGATAAATCATCAAGCCAGTTGCCGGCGAGGCAATGGCATCACGCTGGGCTTGGGTCATACGTGGAATAAGCACTCCTTTGTCGGTGCTTTTGACATCTAGCATAGCGGAATTGTCGGGTTGGCTGCCGTCGGTGTTGATGCCTACTTGGGCAGACATACTAAAAATTGATAGCCAAAATGCTAGAATAATGGTTGTTGTTTTCATAATATTTGGTTTTTTAGATTAATATCTTGAGAATATTTGTTTGTTATTTATTAAAATTATTT
>JANTGP010000136.1 GCA_024762835.1 Bacteroidota bacterium | reverse complement strand
CTTGAGCTAAGGGCTGACTTAGAAAATGAGTTAATAAATAATATTAAGATTCTGAAAGTTTTTAATACTATTAAAAAAGGCAGAATAACAAAAGCTGTTGCAGCATTGCTTAAACTTGCAAAGGCAATGTTATTGTCAAATATCAAAACCGGCAATCCTTCATTAAAGGTATTTGATTTTTACAAATTAGCTTATATATGTAATCAATATCAACAAACTAATAATTAGGCAAATGAAGATAAAGTTACATTGGCAAATACTTATTGCTTTTGCACTATCAGTTCTGTTTGGTGCTTTTCTCAAAGACTATGTTTATCTTGTATCATGGATGGGTACAATATTTTTACGAGCCTTGCGAATGGTTATTGTTCCCCTTATTTTAACCTCGATTATATCAGGAATTGTAAATGTCGGCACAG
Source organism: Bacteroidota bacterium (assembly GCA_024762835.1). Taxonomy (GTDB): domain Bacteria; phylum Bacteroidota; class Bacteroidia; order Bacteroidales; family M50B96; genus JANTGP01. The sequence goes on along the minus strand of JANTGP010000136.1, from coordinate 7,845 downwards.
GTGAGAATCTTGGACGCTTAGGACTTAAAACACTGAGTTATTATATAGTAACAAGTTTACTCGCAATTGTTACAGGTTTGTTCTTTGTTAATCTTATAAAGCCTGGTGTTGGTTCAGAATTAGGATTATCTGATAAAGTATCGGGTTTAGAAATGGCTACAGATTCTTTTGGCGATACGCTCATTAATATTATTCCTACTAATATTTTTGATGCTTTTTCAAAAGGAGGGATGCTGTCTATTATATTTTTCGCAATAATATTTGGTTTTTTTATTACTAAGGTTAATAGTAAATCCCGAGTTTTCCTTACTGACTTTTTTCAGTCTTCGTTTGATGTGATGATGAAGATAACAATGTTTATTATTAGGTTTACACCTCTGGGCGTATTTGGGATTGTAGCAAAAGTTGTATCCGAGCAAGCAGACATTATTTCTCTTTTCGAGAGAATGGGATTGTATATGCTAGCTGTAATTCTTGCCCTTATTGTGCATGCCGGTATTAGTTTACCACTTTTGTTGAAGTTTGTTGGAAAAGTAAATCCTCTGAAACATCTAAAAGCAGTAACAACACCATTATTAACCGCATTTTCAACCTCATCGTCAAGTGCTACTTTGCCATTAACAATGACAGCTGTTGAAGAGAATGATGGAGTATCGAATAAGATTACAAGTTTCACCTTACCTCTTGGTGCAACAATAAATATGGATGGAACGGCTTTATATGAGCTTGTTGCTGCAATGTTTATTGCTCAGGCATATGGTATCGAATTAACATATTATCAACAATTTATTGGAGTGTTTACAGCTTTACTTGCCTCGATTGGTGCTGCCGGAATTCCAATGGCCGGTTTTGTAATGATTTCTATTGTGTTAAGTGCTTTAGGCTTACCTCTCGAAGGGGTAGGTTTAATATTGGCTGTCGATCGTATACTTGACATGTTTCGTACTTCGGTTAATGTGTGGAGTGATAGCTGCGGAGCTGTAATTATTGCAAAATCAGAAGGTGAGAAACTCAATGTTTAGTTAATGTAAATAAGTATATATGAGAATTTTTAAAAGAATATTATTTTCAATTTTACTCTTATTAGTTATAATAATTGCTGCCGGATATTTTTGGCTTAAGTCTACTGCACCAAGATATTCGGGCAAATTACAAATAAATAAACTCAAGGATGCTGTAGAAGTTAGATTTGATGAATACGGTGTTCCTAATATTTTTGCCGGTAATTCCACAGATGCCTATCTGGCTTTGGGATATTTGCATGCTCAGGAAAGGCTTTTTCAAATGGAAATGATTAGACGTGTTGTTTCAGGAAGATTGTCAGAAATATTAGGCCCTTCATTTATCAATACCGACAAAAAAATGAATAGTTTGTTAATCCGCAGAATGGCTCAAAATAGTGCTGATGAATATTTTAAGAATATTGACAAAGCCTATAAAAAAGAAGCTATGGCCTATCTTGATGGTATTAATTATTTTATTGAAAATGAAAATCTTCCAATTGAGTTTTCGCTATTTGGTTTTAAACCGGACAAATTTTCAGCTGTTGATATTTATTCTACTTTGGGTTATATGGCTCTTTCTTTTACTTCGGCTATTTCGCAAGAACCATTGATTACAAATATTTTTAGGAGATATGGAGATGAGTATTTAAAAGATTTTAGTTTGGATTCGCTTTCAAATGCTGGATTGTATTCACATAAAACTGAAATCGAAAATGAATTGCTTTCTGTTTTTAATGATATTCAAGATGCTATTCCTATTCCTGTTTGGGAGGGCTCAAACAATTGGGTGCTGAACAAAAAGAGGTCGAAATCGGGTAAGGTGCTTTTAGCTAATGATACACATATTGCCTATTCTCAACCTTCGGTTTGGTACGAAGCACATCTGAATTACCCGGGCTTTGAAATGTCCGGCTATTATCTTGCAGGAGTTCCTTATGCTGTAATGGGGCATAATAAGCATTATGGCTGGGGATTGACAATCTTTCCTTTTGATAATTTAGATATTTATCAAGAAAAACAGAATCCTGAGGATAGTCTTAAATATTGGGTAAATGACCATTGGGAAAATTACTCGATTACAAAATTTACAATAAAGGTAAAAGATGAAGAAGATGTAAATTATAATTTGAAATCATCAAGACATGGCCCAATTCTTCAAGAGGGTTTTGCAAATATAACGAAGCTTAATAATCAGCCCGTTAGTCTTTGGTGGTCTTTACATAAGATGAAATCAACTGTTATGGATGCTCTTTATAAAATAAATAATGCTTCTGATATTTATGAGTTTGAGGCGGGAATGCCATTGATTGATTTGATTGGTTTAAATGTTCTTTATGGCGATTCTGATGGTAATATTGCATGGTGGGCTGCCGGTAAAATTCCTATGCATCCTGAAAGTGTTAATTCAATGCTTATTCTTGACGGGGCTTCTGGAAACGAAGAGATCCTTGGGTATTACTCTTTTATCGAAAATCCTCAAAGTGTGAATCCCGAGAGTGGTTTTTTGCATACAGCAAATAATGCTCCTCCTGCTGTTAATGCTACTGTTTATCCCGGTTATTATTCCGGGGGTTACAGAAATAATCGCATAGCTTATTTGATAAATTCAAAAGATAAGTGGGATATTGAAAGTATGAGTAAGATTCAATTAGATAATTTGTCTGTAAGAGACTCTATGCTTGCTCATTTAATTGTAGGTATTGTATCAAAAGGAAATTTTAATGATGATTTATTATTGAAAGTAAATAACATTCTATTGAATTGGGATGGTAATTCCGATAAGGATTGCATAGCCGTAACTATTTACAACAGACTGTTATACTCAATATTAGAAGCTGCAATGAAGGATGAGTTAGGGATTGTTGATTTTGATCGTATCGTAAGCTCAACAATTGTGAGAAATAGCATAGAAAGATTATTTTTAAATAATAAATCACCATGGTGGGACAATATAAAAACATCTAATATTGTTGAAACAAGAGATGTAATCATTACTCAATCTTACAAAAGTGTTATTGAGGAATTGAAACAGGAACTTGGTTCTAATACGAATAAATGGAAATGGGGAAGAGTTCATACTCTTACGTATGTTCATCCGATTGGTCGAAAAAAACCTTTTGACAAAGTATTTAATGTTGGGCCTTTTGCTATGTCAGGTAGCAACGAGGTAATTGATAAAGAAAGCTTCAAGTATAACGAAAAAGGTATATATAAGGTCTCATCAGGACCTGCCATGCGGATGCTAATTGATTTTGCAGATGCAGATAATGTATGGTCAATCATCCCCACAGGGCAATCGGGTAACATAATGAGCTCGCATTATGACGATCAGGCAAAAATGTTTGTTTCTGGTAAATACAAAACTTTACATTTGAATAGAAATAATATGACTAATTATAAAGTCTTGAAACTAAATCCTTAAGATGCAAATTTGGAATATTATGAATCAATGTAAAAAATAAGAAGCTGAGGATATAATAAAATTTATACTTTTACATTAGTTAATTACTAATATAAATCATGGAAAGAAAAGAAATGTTAAACCGGATTCAAAAAGAGATTCAGGAAATCAAGCAGCTAACAAATGAATTTACTGATGTAAGTTCAATTCCTGTAATTGAAATTGATATTTGTCTTGATAAAGTAAAGAGATTGTATGAAGATATAATCAGTCTAAAGACAGGTGATAGTTTTATAGATACTGTTAAGAATGAAGATGAGTACATAGATTCTTTTGATGTTAATGACTCAATATCAGAGGATGAAGTTGATTTAGGTATAGAATCCGAAGAAATTGCAGAAGAAACTCCTTTAAAGGATACAGGCGAAATGGATAGGGCAGAGGAAACTTCTGTGCCCAAAGCCGGTCTGCATGTTCAGGAGAAAACGGAAACAGAAAACCGGCAGATTTCTGACAAACATGCTAAGAAATTAATTAATAAAAACAATAAGAATGCTGGCGAGGTTGTAGCGGATAAGATAAAACCTAAGAGACAGTCGATAAATGATATGATTGCTCAAAATAAGTTTGATAAGGATATATCGTCAAAATTTAAAAGCAGCCAGATAAGTGATATAAACAAAGCTATAAATATTAATGATAGAGTTTGGTTTATAAAAGAGCTTTTTAAAGGAGATGCACAACTTTATAAAACAACAGTCGATAAACTTAACAAATCTGCTGATTTAGATTCTGCTATTAATTTTATCAAAGAAAGTTTTGATTGGGACAGTAATGAAAAAGTTGTAGAGAAATTTGTAAGAATAGTAAGCCGAAGATTTGTATAAGAATATGTTAAGAGGACAATAATTATTCACAATCCAATATTATGAAAAAAATTCTATTCCTTGTTTTTGTATTATCACTTGTTAAATTTGGCTTTAGTCAGGATATTAAATATGCCAGAAAAACTTTAAGAACACTTTGCTCACCTGAATTTGGCGGACGTGGTTACGTGAATGATGGTGATAAGATTGCAGCCAATTTTATAAAATCTGAACTTGAAAAGATGGGGATAAAACCTGTAGGCAAGAAATATATCCAGTATTTCAGGATGCCTATAAATACTTTCCCTTTGGATATGATGGTAAAGCTTGATGATAATGAGCTTGTGCCGGGAGTAGATTATCTTGTACATGCAAATTCTAATACAATAAAAGGCAGCTTTCCCATTGCATGGATTAATAAGAAAGTCGTTGAATCGGGTGATGCACTTAAAAATTTACTGTCGAACAATTTGCATGACTATTTTATTGTGCTTGACACAGCAGGTATTAAAGACAAGGATATTCTTGATTTGATGGAGTTTATTAAATTCAAGAATCCTGTTAAAGCTAAAGGAATTGTTGAAATAGTTTATGGTAATCTAACTTATGTCCCTTCGCAAAAAAGAAATAGTTTCCCTCTTGTTGAGATTGTAAACGGAAAGATTTCTGTTGATAACAAGGTGATTACAGTTGATGTAAAGAGTAAGTTTGAGAGAAGACACAAAGCCGGAAATGTAGTTGCATATATACCCGGCAAAGTGGATAGCTTCTTTGTTTTTACGGCTCACCTCGACCATCTTGGACGAATGGGACAAGATATTTATTTCCCCGGAGCAAATGATAATGCAAGTGGTACAACAATGGTTCTTGACCTGGCTCGTTATTATTCATCGCTTAAAGAAAAGCCATATTACTCGATGATGTTTATTTGGTTTGCCGGTGAGGAAGCAGGTTTGCTCGGCTCAAAATATTTTACAGAGCACCCTTTGGTTCCACTTGATAAGATAAGCTATTTGTTTAATCTCGATATGGTTGGATCAGGAGATAAGGGAATAAAGATAGTAAATGGCAGTGTGTTTAAAGATGTGTTTAAACAAATTGTTGATATAAATAATGAAAAACAATATTTGCCTAAAGTTAGTCCGCGGGGTGCTGCTGCCAATAGCGATCATTACTTTTTTTATGATAATGGCGTTCGCTCGTTTTTCATTTACACATTGGGCGAGTATAAAGAATATCATAATATTTACGATAGGTCTGAAGCTTTGCCTTTGTGTGAGTATGAGGATTTATTCCGATTGTTAGTAGATTTTGTTAAGCTGCAAGATAAATCGTAGATAACACCTAAAGTTTTATGTTATGGGTAAATTATATTTAGTTCCAACACCTATTGGTAATCTTGAAGACATAAGTTTTCGGGCTATCAGAATACTGAAAGAGGTTGATTTGATTCTTGCCGAAGATACAAGGAAAACCGGAATCCTTTTAAAACATTATGAGATTGATAACAGAGTATATCCGCATCATAAATTTAATGAGCATAAAACAGTCAGAGGGATCGTAAATCAGATTCAATCGGGACAAAACATTGCTTTGGTTAGCGATGCCGGAACACCTGCTATCTCTGACCCGGGATATTTATTGGTAAAATATTGTGTCGATAATGATATTGAGGTTGATTGTTTACCCGGAGCAACTGCTTTTGTACCTGCTCTTGTTAATTCCGGTTTGCCAAATGACCGTTTTTGTTTCGAAGGTTTTTTACCACCTAAAAAGGGTAGAAAAAAGAAACTTACCGACTTATCTACGGAGAGCCGTACAATCATTTTTTATGAATCACCATATCGTTTACTCAAATCACTTGAAGATTTTAAACATTATTTTGGCGGTGAAAGAGAAGCAAGTGTTTCTCGCGAAATTAGCAAGATACATGAAGAAACAGTGCGTGGCAGCCTTGATGAAATAATTGAACACTATAGCTCAAAAACTATTAAAGGAGAGATTGTCATTATTGTTTCAGGTAAACCTAAGAAGAAAATTGAAAAGGAAAAGTAAGCAAAAAAAACAGGCAGTTACATATCATGTATACTGCCTGAAAAATCACCAACCAATTAAATCTGCTTATTCCATAAAATGTCATAAGCAATAATTGCCACTATAAGGACTCCTCCCTATAATGATTAGTAACAAATATAAAACAAAATTATTTTTGATTGTAGGGTTTGTGCAAATTTAAAGTAATTTAGAAAGATGCTTGCAATTGGTTAAGGCTTTACAAATGTGTCAGTCGTAATATGCTAACAGCAAGCATGTAGGCTTGTGACAATTGAGTTATGAACTTATGTTTATTTAGAAATGATTTTCAGTTTTATTACCTGCCTGTATATATCTTAAATATCTCTGCTTATTTTCTATTCATCTACTGAAATATCGCTTTCAACTATCTCATCACTTGAATCCATTATAAAACTATCGGGAATTGACTTTTTTGTTTTAGCTCCCAATTTCTTAATGTCCTGAACACGTTTTACCAAATTACCTTTACCTTCAGTAAGTTTATTTATTGAGTTGTTGTATGCTTGTTGAGTAGATTTAAGCTTTTTCCCTATTTCTTCAAGATCATTAATAAAACCTACAAACTTATCATATAGCTCACCGCTTTTTTTAGCAATCTCTTCAACATTCTTACTTTGATGTTCTTGTTGCCATAAGCTCTTAATCATCTTCAATGCGGCTATTAAATTTGTCGGACTGATGAGTAAAATCCGTTTATCGTAAGCATAAGACCATAAGCCTGTATCAAGCTGCATTGCAAGCATATATGCTGGTTCAATCGGCATAAACATAAATACAAAATCAAGGGCTTTAATCTGATATAAATCCTGATAGTTCTTCTTGCTCAGTTCTTCAATATGATGTTTTACCGATATTAAATGCTCTTTAGCCGCATTTTCTTTTTCTTTACTATCAGTAGATGACACATACTTTTCATATGCTACAAGTGAGACTTTAGAATCTACAACAACATGCTTATTCCCCGGATAGCTGATCACTACGTCAGGCTGTAACCTTTTGCCTTCGAGATTGGTAAATGATGGTTGTACAAAAAATTCTCTATCCTTTACAAGCCCTGATTTGTCGAGAATACTTTCAAGAATCATTTCGCCCCAGTTACCCTGAGTTTTTGATTCTCCTTTAAGAGCATTAGTAAGATTTGCCGCTTCCTGACTTATCTGGCGATTTTGTTCAGACAACCTTTTTACTTCTTCACTTAAGGAGAAACGCTGCTTCGATTCTTTATCGTAAGTTTCTTCAACCTTCTTCTCAAAGTCCTTAATCTTCTCATTCAAAGGTTTTAATAAATCGCTAATGTTAGTTTTGTTTTGCTCTGTAAATCTCTTGCTTTTATCTTCAAATATCTTATTTGCCAGATTCTCAAATTCAATCTTGAATTTTTTTCTTATATCATCAACTTCTTCTTTTTGCTCTTCAAGCTTAAGCTGAAGGTTCTTTAGATCGCTTGTCTTTGCAGCGTAATCTTTATTTAGTTGTATAATCTTCTCTTCTTTATTAT
>JANTGP010000135.1 GCA_024762835.1 Bacteroidota bacterium | reverse complement strand
CAACTAGTAAATATATGGACAAATATACTCTTTTTGTAGGGTTTTTTGTCTTTTAGCCCAAGGTATTCAATCGGGCTGATTACATTCTTTTACATAATGTTGCTTGCATGTGTATAAATTAATGTTGTTTTAATGTCCGGATATCGCATTTACTAGTTAAATTTATCCTAAGCTAAACCGTTTTTAAGACTTGACTATTTATTGGCAATAAACGTAGGTGCATTTTTGGGTGCTTTCCCTTTTTTCACATCACGGTAATATGAATAAAGAAAAGGTTCTGACTCACTATCAAGTAAATCAGAATCTATAATTTGTCCGACAAAAATATTGTGCGTACCAACATCAAATGTATTAATCAGCTCACAATCAAACCATGCAAGTGATTCTTCAACAACAATGGGTGCACCGGTTTTGGCTGTAATGTGTTTTACACTCTCAAACTTATCAACAGTTGCTCCTGTTTTAAAGCCGAAAAGCCCAAAGAGCTTTGGATTTGCATCTTTTTTTAAAACTGAGATTGAGAACAGCTTACTGTCTTTAATCAATTGTGAAGTAAAATTATCTTTATTACAAACTACTGCAATTTGCGGTGGGTTTGATGTTACCTGAAAAACGGCATTTGAGACAAAACCATTTTTCTTCTCTCCTCTTAAAGAGCTAACTAAGTATAGTCCGTAAGTTAGTTTATAGAATGCTTCTCTATTCATTATGATTTATTTAAAATTTACAATCCTAATTGTGCCCTAATATCCTTAGGCAAAGCATCTTTGTGAATCATTACAGCAATAGTATTTAGTCTTATATATGCCTCAGACATATTTAACTTCCCACCAAAATCGTTGCTATCATCAGACCATGAGTTTTTGGTAATATAATAAACCGTGCCATGCTCATCAACTGCAAGACCAATGATATGCATTAAATGGTCGTCGGTAGTTCTCTGAGTATTATAATTCTCCTGCCTGTCCTCCTGGCTTACCTCACGTTCGGGGATATAATCAACAAACAATTGCTCTCTTTCGTCCTTATCCTTTTCGCTCCATTCTTTTGATGGAAGAATTGCCATTCCGTTTTTATGCGAAAACCCGGGGTCGCTAACATCACCGTCCCAGCATACAGTATAACCAGACTTAATAGCATGATTCATTATCTTAATCAAATCGTCAATTGGCACATTATAATACGAATTATTTGACCAATTATCCGGCACTTCCAAAATAAAGGGTTTATAGTATGGGTGGTGATTGTATGATGTAATCTCAATATAATCATCAGCATTAAAATTCATCATACGACTTGCATAGCTTTGGCTCGACATTGTTTTTCCGTTATATTCAAATGTTTCAGGAACTTCTCCAAGATAAGCATCAAGAATAGAATTAATAGCAAAGGGCCACCTCTCGGTTAAACCGGAGCGTGTACTTTTAAGCAAGCCATCAAGTGCTCCTTTCATCATATTTACCATTTCGGTATGATTATGAACCTTGCCTTTATAGTCTTTACCGGAATATATTTCTTCGGGAATAAATCCGTACTTTTTAATAACTGTCATTACATCGTGAGCCTGTCCTCCCTGCGAGAAATTACCAAGACCATGCTTGCGTACATATTCTTCAGCTTTGGCAGGATAAGCATATCTGACGAAGAACATCTCGGACAAATCCTGTTCTCCTTTATCCATACGCAAGAGCTCCGACTCAATAAATGAGGTAGTTGCAAAAGCCCAGCAAGTACCTGTTCTTTGTTGGTTCTTTACTGATGTAGCAGGCAGTTCAATTGTAACTTCAAATTTATAAGCTTCCTTTTTCTTATCTTTTTTCTTTTTCTTATTTCCGGCACTTGCAGGAATTACAAGTAGAGTTATCAGTAATAATTGAATAAGTGTTAAAAGAGTCCTTTTCATGTGTAAATATTTTAAAGTGTTTATTTTAATTAATTCTAATTGATGTATTTATTAGTTTTTTGAAATACCACCCGAAACAATAAACTTCATTACTTCGGCAGGATGAATATCAATTGCTGTAACATTAGCAGCAGGAACAATATAAAGTTCACCCAACAAACCATACGAACTCGGTAGATAAACAGCAATCTTATTCTCAATATTCAAATCTTTAAGACTTTTTTGAGTTATAAAACCAATACGCTCAATATCTTTATTAGAGCTTATCTTTACCAATACCGGAGAAGTAAATTTCTTTTCTTTACCAACAAAAGCCGAAAGCAAATCCTTTATTGATGAGTAGATTACTTTTACCAATGGCATTTTCTCAATTAATCTTGTAAAAAGAGAAATAAATGGTTGGCTAATCATCCATTGCCCGACAAAACCGATAATTGTTATTAAAACCAGAGCTATTAATATCCCAAGTCCTGGAATTTTAAACGGGAACAATCCATCAAGAAAAGTAAAAGCAATATAAAATAAGTAAATTGTTAAACCTAAAGGAACAGCATATAAAAGCCCCTGAAAGAAATATCCTACTATACGTTTCATCTTAGTTTTGTTTTAATCATAAATAATAAAAATGATTCTCTGAGCCTATGTTATCATTACTCAAGATTTCATATTTTCAAACTCTCTTTGTTTTTTCTTTGGCAAAGATTTAATAACCAAATTATAAGAATCATCAATCCAGCTTAGCAAAATATCATCAGTAATAGAACCATCTATCTTTACGGTATTCCAAAGTCGCTTATTCATATGATAACCCGGCATTACAGCTTCATATTCTTCTCTCAATTCAACTGCTTTCTCAGGGTCGCATTTAATGTTTATACTCAAATCACCCTCAATATCAGTAAGTAAAAACATTTTTTCCATAACCTTAAAAACAAGAGTTGTTTCATCAAAAGGGAAACCTTCGCTTACTGCACTCTTCGATAAGCAATACTCTCGCAGACTTTCAATATTCATAATAAAATAATTTGATTCAAAGCTAAACATATTTCCCGAAAGGTTTAAACTTTTTTTAATTTTGACGAGAATTAAAATTCGATTAACTAAATGGACTATCAAGAAGAATTTAAAAAGCTGAGAAGGAAAATCCGCATAAACGAAAACGGTAGTATTGCCGAGTTAATGCAGAATATGGGGATAAAGTATAAACTAAATTACGGTGTTTCGGTTACCAAACTAAAGCAACTTGCCAAGCCTTATGAGGGAAACAACGAGTTTGCCCGGTTTCTATGGCAAAAAGATATTCGTGAAGCAAGGCTTATTTCCTTGATGATTCTCGACACATCAAAATTAAGTCCGGAAGAAACAGATACTTTTGTCAAAGACTTTGTTAGCGGCGAAGAAGTTGAACAAGCATGCATGCATAGCTTTTATAAACTAGGCTTTGCTTTAGACAAAATTGCAGATTACAGCAACGAAACAGGTGAATTTGCAAAAATGACAGCTTATGTGCTTTTGGCACGATTATCACAGATGCAAGCAGAAATCAAAGATTCTGAGTTTAGAAAGTTTTTTGACAAATTAATATTAGATTCAAGGACTGAAAGTGTTCATGTAAAAAAGGGAATTAGCAGAGCTTTACGAATGTTGGCCCGGCGAAATGATAAATTAAAAGCCGATGTCATGGAAATTTGCAAGTCGCTTGAATCATCAAATAATCTTTCTTCGCAATGGATTGCTGAGGATGTGAAAACTGAAATTGAATACTAAAGGAGGGTTCTATAAATTCATTTGCATCAAGATTTGCATAGTTTTTTATAGACAATGAAAATCGACGAAGAACTATCGGGATAATTTTAGGAAATTTGAAGAAGTATATGAAAAACTATGCAAACCCTTTGGGAACAGATATAATAAACAATCTGCTTGCGTTAAAATTTTTCTCAATAGCTATGGCTATTCAGAAAAATTTATGCCTTACACCTTGTTCATTCTATCTGTTTCTTGAAAGAAAGGAATTTTTAGAACCCTCCTTAACTTAAAACTGAAAAGAAAATGAATATAGGCAAATCATCAAACCCTGCATTTAGAAATGCTTTTGAACCGGTAGGTTTTACCGGAACACAAACTGAAGTAATGACAATAAAAGGAACCATTAATAAAACTATACTAAGTTTACTCTTAGTAATAGCAAGTGCAGCCTACACGTGGAGCATGTTTATTAATGGCAATCCATCTGTAAACACCATGATGCTTGTTGGCGGAATAGGCGGTTTTATTGTCGCATTGGTAACAATCTTCAAAAAAGAATGGTCGCCTTTTACCGTTCCTGTTTATGCAGTTTTAGAAGGCTTGTTTCTTGGTGGAATCTCTGCCTTTATTGCTGCTTCGGTAAGCACAAATCCCCAATCTGCTCTAAACAGTGATATAGTAATACAAGCTGTAAGTTTGACCTTTGGTGTGTTCTTTACGATGTTGTTTCTTTACCGTTCAAAAATAATAAAAGTAACAAATAAGCTAAGAATAGGAATAGTTGCTGCTACCGGTGGCATTGCCATTGTTTACCTCTTGAGTTTTGTAATGAGCTTTTTTGGTGCAGGCTTTAGTTTCTTGTACGACAGCAGTATGTTGTCAATTGGCATTAGCCTTTTTGTTGTTGCCATTGCAGCCTTTAACCTTTTACTTGATTTTGATTTTATTGAAAAAGCAACTCAGGTTAAAGCTCCCAAATATATGGAATGGTACGGAGCATTTGGTTTGCTGGTAACTCTTATTTGGTTGTATATTGAGATTCTCAGATTACTGGCAAAGATATCGCGCAGATAAAAACAGTCTGCCAAAAATGGTACTAAACTGGAAATAGGCCTTAACAATAGTCTTAAGGAGGCTTGAGTCTACAAAGCCAGATGAACTACTTTTTTGGTTTCAAAAAAATCTTCATCAAAAAAGTCAGAGATATCATAAACCGATGCAACTCTCTTAAATGATTTTAACTCCTCGTCTAAAAGACCTCCTTTTAGGGCGAGGATGCCATTTGGCAGAGCATTCTTATCCTTTCTCTCTACTTTATTCTTAATTAATGAAACAAATTTGGGCATTGCTGTCACTGCCCTGCTAACAATAAAATCAAACTTGTCGTTTACCTCCTCTGCTCTTATTCGCATAGTGGAAACATTATCAAGCTTTAAGGCTTTTCTTATTTCATTAACAACTTTTATTTTTTTTTCAATAGAATCAACAAGGAGAAACTTACATTCAGGAAATAAAATGGCTAAAGGAATACCCGGGAAACCACCGCCGGTACCAACATCCATAATCTTTGTACCGCTTTTAAACGAAACTACCTTTGCAATGGCAAGCGAATGAAGAATGTGATTAGTATATAGTTTATCAATATCTTTACGAGAAATGAGATTAACTTTATCATTCCAGTCATGATACAATACATCTAAAGATTCAAACTGCTCAATTTGTTTATTACTGAGATTAGGGAAATATTTAGTTATTTGTTCCATTGTTTTTTTCATTGACATACTCTTTATATAACTGCTTCACAATACCGTCAGATAATCCAATCTTTGGTACATAAATCTGCTTTACATTTGTCCATTTCATGATATTAAGAAAAACCTCACCGGCAGGAATTATCACATCAGCCCTGTCAGGATTAAATCCTAAAACTTTTATCCTGTCGTTATAGCTGAAAGAGCTGATCATATCATACATTTCGAGCAAGTGATAATAGCTTAAAGGTTTACCCTCTTTTTTTCGTGAGATTTTAAAATACCTGTTAATATTGCCACCCGAGCCAATTATAACCAAATCATTATACTTACCTGATAAGTCTTTTAGCCACTTCTTCATATAATCCTTTTCCGATTTCTTAACCTTTTTCTTCATCAGGCGAATAGTGCCAATATTAAATGAATGAGATTGCTCAACCTTACCACCTGAGAAAAGTGTAATTTCGGTACTTCCCCCCCCAACATCTACAAAGAGATAGTTATTTGAAACAGCAATTTTATTTGATATTGAATTTGAAAAAATAATATCTGCTTCTTCCTTCCCATCAATAATCTGAATGCCTATTCCGGTTTCTTTTTTAATTTTCTCAACAAGTTCGGCACCATTTGAAGCCTCACGCATTGCCGAAGTTGCACAAGCCCTGCAGCTAACTACATCCTCAACCTTCATCAAATAGCTAAAAGCTTTCATTGTCTGAATCAATTTTTCCTGCATTTTATTGCTGATAACATTATTTGAGAACACCTCCTCGCCAAGCCTTACAGGCATACGAATAAGTGATGACTTTTTGAAAACGGTTTTGTTCTTATTTTCAATAACGTTTGTGAATAGTAAGCGAACTGCGTTTGAACCTATATCAATGGCAGCAAATTTAAGTAGCTTCATAAAAGAGAAATAACAATAAAATTAGCATTAAAAAGTGTTTGCTAAAATATTAAAATTCTTTCTTATAAATGAAATTTTAATCCCAAATGTAATTCGCTTGCATAATATTTCTGCGAGTAAGGATAAGTCTTGTATATATTGTATAAGTTTTTCCGGTAAAGTATTCCTGCAACCAAATCAAATCTTTCGTTCATATGGTAACTAAGGTCGAAACCACTAACAAAAGAATAGTTGACTTTACGATACTCAGGCGAATCAGAACCTAAAGAAATAAACTCCTTGTCATTTTCAGGATTAAGCTTATTGCCTCTTGCATTTAACATAAAACTGGTAATTACTCCGGCTTTAAACTGCAAATCGAATTGGCGATATGGCACCGAATACCCAACAATTACAGGAACATCAATGTATGAATATTTATTTCGGTTATTTACCCCTTTATACACTGTTGTATCACTTTCGTTGATAATTGTATTATCTACAATCCAGGTTGAATCATAAAGAGTCTCGATATATTCAATTCCTTGAAGCAAAGAATCAATATTATAAAACTGTATAGTATCAATATTATAAAAACCGCCATCGGGGTATAATGGATATGAATAATTATTAATATCTTGAATATCTTTTCTTGAAATAAATTCACCCAACTGAGAATAAGCAATTCCTGTTTGGAAAATAAAATTGCGGTTCGACTTGTAGATAATATTCAATCCGCTTGTAAAACTTAATGTAGGTCGTTCAACTTTATTCTTTTCAGAAATAAAAGATTTTAACTCGGCATTCGAGCTGCCTGTAATATTACCCGAATATATCGGTGATATATAATACTCCATCATCCAATGACTTCTTTCTTCAAGCGGCAAGAAATAGTCAAAACTATCAGATTGCAATTTTAAATCGAGCAAAGAAGAATTTTCACCTAATACAAAACCATTAAAAGTAATCAAATCTATATTTGTCAGTTTCTCAATATTAAAGAAATCATTCCTTTCTTTAAGTGTACTAAAGCTTTTAGAGAATATCTCAGGTTTACTCATATCTTCAGACCTGCCCATATCTTCATATGTTGCAATATCCTTTTTTGATTGGATTACCGAACTACCGGACAATTTACTATTTGACACAACAGCTTTTGCCTTAACACTATTGTTGTTAATTATTTTTGCAGAGCGATTCTTAATAACTTTTTTCTCATGCCTGCTTCTGTTTTTAACAGTTTTAGTGATATTTCGAGCTAATATCTTATCATTGTCATTATTTGAATCAGCTTTAATTTTCTTTTGAATATCAATAAGTGTACTATAAAACACATTACCGTTTGGGATAAGCTTAAAAGCTATATTATTTGTTTCATTTCTGTTAGCTATTAAAATTTCAGATGACTCATTTAGTATTTTTGAATTATTAAAGTTATTGGCATTCAAGGCATCTTTAGAGTTATACATTTCGGGGAAGAGCATAAATAAAACACCACTAATTCCAACAAATAGGATTAATGTAGCATAATAGATATTAAATCTGGCAAAGCTGAAACTTAAGAAGTTTCGCCAGAATGCTATGCGACTAACAGCAGCCCATGTATTTCCTGATGATTCAACGGCATGCCCGGCCAACTTCGAGCTTACCAAATCATCAATATATTTTAAATCATTACTCATAATCTTTGTTTCTTTTGTTTTTTATCCAATTAACCTTAATGAAGTTTTTTTTTGTCTTTGTTCTTCCATCTTTGCTTTGTGATTATTTTTTGCTTCGGCCAATTCATATAAACTATTTTGTATTACTTTTCGTGCTCTCGACAATTGCGACTTTGATGTTGAGATACTTATATTTAACATCTTTGCAATTTCTTTATGTTTTAATTGTTCTATTGCAAACAGATTAAAAACAAGTTTATATCCATCCGGCAAACTGTTAACTATCGAAAGGATTTCTTGCTCTGAAAAATCATAATCTGTAATGCCCATTTTTTTAATATGATAGTCATTATCGTTTCCATATGATTGATTATCTCCCATATTAGAATCATTTAAATC
>JANTGP010000134.1 GCA_024762835.1 Bacteroidota bacterium | reverse complement strand
TCGCAGTTGTTTAATAATTCTGTAAACTTAATTAAATCAGAGTTTTCAATCTTATACTTACTTAACTTTTCAATTATTGTTTTTTTAGTTAAATCTGCTACCGGAATATTCAGTTTGTCGCTTAAATAGCCGTAAAGTGCTTGTAATATCTCTTGATAAAACTGATTTTCATCTTCGGCTTTTAAGAATCCTTGAGCAGCTTTTAGTCTTTTTGAGGCTTCTTTGTTAGCTCTTTTATTCCTCATTAAAGTTACATTTGTATTTTCTTTAGCTCGCTTACGCTGAATAATTAAGATAATAATAAATAGAAGTAAAGGTATCAGTAGTGATAACCAAAACTTTGTTGTCCCGTAAAATATTGAAGCTTTCTTTCTTAGTTTAAACTTGTTTGTCTTGATATGATGTATATCTTTGCCGATAAACTTAACATCTTCTTTAGAGAAGCCGGAAACTACGGTTGTGTTTTGGTCGTCATCACTTTTTTCAATAGAGAATTGGAACCCTTTTGACTTTATGGTTTTGTATTGCTTTTTATTGACATCGAAATAAGAGAATTGGAAGGGTGGAATAGTAAAAGTTCCTGCATGGCGAGGTATCATTAACCAATCGAATGTTTTACTACCATTCACTCCGGAATCTGAAGCTTTATAATTATTCTTAAGCTTTGGTTCATAAACTTCAAAATCGGCTGGAAATTTAATATCAATCGGATCTATTGTTTTTAAGTTCCCACTTCCTGTAAGTTTAACTTTCAGGTTGATAGCTTCATTGGTTTTTGCCTTTGTTTTACTAATACTGGCTTTCATATTTAATGAACCTATTGCACCTTTAAATGATGCCGGTTTATTGTCGGGTAATGGTAAAACTTTGAGTTTACGGCTTGGGCTATTTATTGTAACAGCCATGTTCTTATATCCGGGAACTCTTCTGCCAAAGAAATCTCGTCGATAACCTGACTGAATACTAACCTGACATTTAAGCTGAAAAGGTTCTATTGTAATTGTACCTGTACGTTGTGGAAAAAGTACTAGTTTTTTAAATATTCCAACATAATATATCTCCCCATTGTAATTCTCACGATACAAGGTATTGGGCCTATCTTCAATTTCCTGAGTCAGGAATCCGTTGAATGATGGAAGTTTAATGTCAAGAAACTTGATATTCTGAGTACGCGAGTAAACTTTAATTGTTGCAATAAGGTGCTGTCCTTGATAGACAGTATTTTTACTTAGTAAAACTTTTGTAAATAAATCATCATCGCTCAAGCCAACAGGTTCGTTTGATTGTTTATTACCACTTTTGTTTGCAGAGCGACCTTTTACCACTTCAACTGTAACAGGATTTGATTTATATGTTTTCCCTTTAACCTGTACAGTAGCCGGCGGTATGGTGAATTTTCCAACTTTTTTTCCGGTTAATACATAAGTAAAAGTAGTTGAGGTTGTTGTAACAGCTTTACCGTTATATATTTGTGTGCTTGTACTATTTGACTGGCTTGGACCATTCCAGAAATTAAAATCATTGGTTTTAGTAAGATTAAATGATCTGGCATTATCATTAACCTCGTAAGTAAGATTAAACTGTTCGCTTAAAGCAACTACTTTAGGGGCAGAGCCTGTAAAGTTAACTTTTTGCGAAAAAGCCGAATTACTTAATATTGTAATAATGAATATATATAAGAGTCTTTTCATTTTATTATTGATTGTGATTTTATAATTCACATATAATTGTTGAATTTTAAATTTTGCCTAAAAATAGATAAATCATTTTATACTTTTTATTAATAAATCTAAAACTGAAATTTAGTTACCAATCTTTCTCAATCTTTATTTTTTTTGCTTTTGCTTTCTTTTTTTGTAATTTTTTTTGCAATTCTTTTTCTTCCTGCTCATTAGCTTTTAGAATTCTTGCTGCATTTTCCTTTGATATTTCATCCGGTTTCATTGCATCTTTTTTCTCTCCGTCTTTTTTATCTTTTTCTTCAGAGGCTTTTTGCTGTTCTTCTTGTTTTTGTTTGTCTTGTTTGTCTTGCTTTTCTTGTTCTTGTTTGTCTTGCTTTTGCTCGTCCTGATTTTGTTGATCTTTGTTTTCCTGACTCTTTTGTTTGTCCTGATCTTGCTTATCTTTGTTTTTATCTTGATTTTGGTCTTGATTAGGATTATCACATTTATTATTCTTCTGGTCGTTGAGTAGTTTTTGAGCAACAGCAAGATTGTATTTTGTGGCAGTATCTGATGGGTTCTTCTTCAAACTATTTTTATAGGCCTCAATACTTTCCTGTAATTTTCCATCCATAAAATAAGAATTACCGAGATTATGGTAAACTTTAGCAAGTTCTTCTTTGTTAAGGTCTTTGGTTGCAAGAATTTTATATTGCTCACCGGCTTCGGTAAATTTCTTTTGTTTAAATAATGAAGCACCTAAGTCAAATCCTGCTTCGAATGAATCAATATTCTTATCCAGAGCATTTCTGTATTGTGCCTCTGCCTTTTGCATCCTAAGTGTATCTACATAGCCTGAGTCGCCCAATGCTTTTTCGTATATGCCTGTTCCTTTCCTTATGTATTTTCGCTCTTTTTGAGCTATTGCAGTATTAAACATAAGCAATGATACGAACATCACTATAATTAGTTTGCCGCTTTTCTCTTTGATAATATATTTTATATTTTTCATCATTTTAATCTTTCTCAAATAAGTTAACATTTCTAAAATATTTGTTCTTTCTACTTAGAATTAAAAAGTCAAAAAATAGTAGTAATAAACTAAATCCGATAAAATACTGGAATTGTTCGTCATATTCAGAATAAACACTTGATTCAATCTCAGTTTTATTCATATTATTAATTTCTTCAAAAAGCTTTTTAAGTCCTGTTTTTGAGTTATTTGCCCTAACGTATTTACCATGACCGGCAGACGCGATTTGTTGTAAAAGTGTCTCGTCAAGTTTTGTAATAACAACCTGCCCTGTTCTGTCTGTTCTGAAATTACTTGAACCCGGTCTTCCAATCGGGATTGGTGCACCCTTGGGCAAGCCCATTCCAATTGTGTGAACAATAATTCCTTTTTCGGCAGCTTCGGCAGCTTTTGCAATGGCGTCATCTTCATGGTTTTCACCATCTGTAATAATAATAAGGGCTTTATTCTTATCAGTCTCAGAGGTAAAACTTTTTGTTGCCAAATCAATGGCAGAGCCAATAGCAGTACCTTGATTTGATATCATTTTGGTGTTAATAGTTGACAAAAACATTTTAGCGGCGGCATAGTCTGTTGTCATTGGAAGTTGAACGTAGGCATCGCCGGCAAAAACTATTAAACCTATTTTATCGTTGTGCAATTTATCTAGAAGTTTTGATATTGCCCGTTTTGAATGTTCCAGTCTGTTAGGTTTAATATCGGTAGCCATCATACTGTTAGAAACATCCAGAGCAATAATCAATTCAACACCTTTACGCTTTACATCTTGCAGTTTTGAACCAATTTGGGGACCGGCAATTGCTATTATTAATGAGGTAATAGCAAAGATAATTATGATAGATTTAATAATGGGTCTGTTATTAGATGCAGTTAACATGAGTTGAGATAATGTTTGTGAATTACCAAACTTCTCAATTGCTTTTTTTCTTAAATATCTACTAATAATAAGCAATAAAATGATAATTGGGATTATCAGTAGTAAATATAAATATTCTTTATGTGCAAACTGAAACATAGTCAATTTTTATTAATAGTTATTAAAAATCAATTAAGGTATACTTCTGAAAAAGACATGCTTAAGAAAAATTCCTGTAAGCAAAAGAATTAAACCCGCAATAGCTATGTATAAATATTCTTCTCGCTTTTTACTGTATTCCTTTATTTCAATCTTTGATTTCTCAAGTTTATCAATTTCTTTATAAACTTGTTTTAGTTTTGTATTACCTGTTGCTCTATAATACTTGCCACCTGTAAGTCGTGCGATATCCTGCAATGTTTCTTCGTCAATTTCAACATCCATTTGCCTATATACTTTTCGTCCGAACATATCGGTTGCAGGATAGGGTGCCGTACCTTTTGAACCTACACCTATTGTGTAAACCCTTATTCCATAAGTTCTTGCAATTTCTGCTGCTGTCATGGGCGAAATGTCGCCTGTTGTATTTACACCGTCGGTAATAAGGATTATTACTTTACTTTTAGCAGTACTTTCTTTTAGTCTTGAGATAGCAGTTGCCAAACCTTCACCAATGGTTGTTCCATCTTCAATCATCCCGTTTTTGATACCTTTAAACAGGTTAATCAAAGTTGCATGGTCTGTTGTGAGCGGACATTGGGTGAAACTTTCACCGGCATACACAACCAGTCCGATTTTATCATTGGGTCTTCCCTGAATAAACTTGATGGCTACATTCTTTGATGCTTCGAGTCTGTTTGGTTTAAAATCTTCAGCCAACATACTCCCCGAGATATCTAAAGCAAGCACAATGTCTATACCTTTGGTTGTTGAGTTTTCCCAGTTATTTGTTGATTGGGGTCTTGCCAAAGCAATTATTAAAAGTGCAATTGCAATTACTTCAAGTATAAATAGAATGTGACGAAGATAAACCTTTAAGCTTGTTTTCATATTTTTAAACATCTGTAATCCTGATGTTTGAATGTATGCATCTGCCTTTTTGTTTTTCAGGATATACCAAATAACCATAGCCAAAGGAATGGCCAAAAGGTATAGAAACTCAATATTTGCAAAGCTTATATTGTCCATTTATAGAATTCTTTAATCAGTTGTTTTTTCAATATCTTTATTTACTGTCTTATCATCCTTCTCAGTTTTTGTACTAGTCAGGTCTGTTTTTACTTTAGTGCTTAAAACAAAATCATAAGCATGCTTCATGCTTCTTTCGTTTTCATCAGGAAGAGGTTTTAGTTTTGCAAATTTCACAAAGTCTGCAATACTAAGCATTTGAGATAATTTCTCATAGTTCTCGGCAGAAAGAATATTTGCATGTTTTATTGCATCAAGTACTTCGTTTGAGGTTTGTTCCATTGCATTTATATCAAATCTATCCTCAATGTATCGTCTTATAATATCTGTCAATGTACTGTGATAATCTTTAAACTTACTTTGTTGCCATAGTTTCTTTTCTTGAAGCAAATCAAGTTCGCGAAGGGCAATTTTATGTGCCGGTTCTTTTGGTTTTTGTCTGATAACCGTAATTGGTTTATTGCGACGAAGTCTTATAATAAGCCATATTATTAATAACAAAATAATAATTCCTGCTAAAGAATAGGAAATGTATGGTATAATCTCCTTAAATGTAATAGGAGTGTTTATCGGAGGCTTTATATCAGTTATTCCTGTAACAGAATCAATCTGAAAAGTATATACTTGTAGCAATAATGGCCTCGAAAGTATTGTGTCCTTTATGCTTTGATTTACAAAAGGAAAAGGAATAGAGGGTATTACATGAAATCCGCTATCGAATGAGGTTACGGTATATTCTTGTTCAAGACGAATAATTTTATCTGTCAGAAAGGTAGTATCTGTTTCACTACGCTCAACAATCTCTATACTATTTGTAATTGTATCGTTAAATACAGGAAGCTCAACATAGATATCACGGTCTTGCTCAACTTCAATTCGAAATTTTAATTGGTCACCAATTAGAATAAGATTTGTATCGAGCTTTGCATTAACTTTTATTTCTTGGGCATTAACAGAGTTAAATGCTGAAATTATTAAAATCAATAAAAGGCTATATGTTTTTAATATTTGATTCATTGTTATTTGCAATTGCTTAATCTCTAATATTTAATGCTTTACTATAAACTTAATTTACTATCTTTTCTTGAAAATATTAATCAAGGGTTTAACATAATCTTCATCAGTACTTATTGATGCAAAATCAACTCCCGACTTATTGAAAATTTCTTTTTGCTTTAGGGATGTTTTTTTCCACCAGTCCATATAAGCATTTCGTACTCTTTTACTCGAAGTATCTATCCATTTCAATTCGCCTGTTTCCGCATCTTTAAGTTTCACCAAGCCAATTGAGGGAAGTTGGCTTTCTCTTTGGTCGTAAATCTTGAGAGCAATTAAATCATGTTTTTTATTGGCAATTTTAATAGCGTCTTCATAGTCGTTGTCCATAAAATCGGAAATAATAAAAGCTGTACACTTTTTCTTAATCACATTAGTGAAATAAGCCAGAGCCTCAGAAATATTTGTTTCTTTATTTTCCGGTTTAAGTTCAATTAACTCTCGTATAATTCTAAGAATATGTGAACGTCCTTTTTTAGGTGGAATAAACTTTTCAATTTTATTACTGAAAAAGATAACACCAATTTTATCGTTGTTTTGAATTGCCGAAAAAGAAAGAACAGCAGCAAGTTCGGTTATAATATCTTTTTTCAAATTATTTGATGTTCCAAACAGACGTGAAGCACTTACATCAACAAGCAACATTACAGTTAGCTCTCTTTCTTCCTCGAAAACCTTCACATAAGGATGATTAAAGCGTGCTGTAACATTCCAGTCGATATCACGAATCGGGTCGCCATATTGATATTCTCGAACTTCACTAAAAGTCATTCCTCTTCCTTTAAATGCACTATGATACTCTCCTGCAAAGAGTTGCTTAGACAAATGACGAGTCTTTATCTCAATCTTACGTACTTTCTTTAATAATTCGCTTGCTTCCACTTTAATATGATTTTTAACAAATCTTTTCTAATAAGCTCAAATCAACAATCCTTTATTAAGGTACCTCAACTGTATTTAGTATTTCGCTTATAATATCTTCCGAAGTAATATTCTCAGCTTCGGCTTCGTAGGTCAATCCAATACGGTGACGCATAACATCAAAACATATTGCTCTAATATCTTCAGGTATTACATAGCCTCGTCTTTTAATAAAAGCATAAGCCTTAGCCGCCGATGCCAAATTAATACTAGCACGAGGCGAACCTCCATAGGATATCATGTTTGCAAATTTGTCGAGTTTATAATCTGCCGGCTGACGTGTTGCAAATACAATATCAATTATATATTGTTCTATTTTTTCGTCCATGTACACATCCTTTACTACATTTCGTGCATTAACAATATCCTCTTTTTTAAGGATAGTATTTACTTCCGGAAATTCTTTTGCAAGGTTTTGACGGATAATAAGTTTTTCTTCTTCTTTCTCAGGATATGAAATAACTGTTTTTAACATAAATCTGTCAACTTGTGCTTCGGGTAAAGGATAAGTACCTTCTTGCTCAATCGGGTTTTGAGTTGCCAAAACCAGAAATGGTTCGTCAAGATTATAGGTCTCGGAACCAATTGTGATTTGTCTTTCTTGCATAGCTTCGAGTAATGCACTTTGTACTTTGGCAGGTGCTCTGTTTATTTCGTCAGCTAAAATAAAGTTGGCGAATATAGGTCCTTTTTTTACCACAAACTCTTCTTTCTTTTGACTGTAAATCATTGTTCCGAGAAGGTCGGCAGGCAATAAATCAGGGGTAAACTGAACACGATTAAACTTTGCGTCGATAATGTTGGCAAGTGTGTTTATTGCAAGAGTTTTTGCAAGCCCCGGTACACCTTCGAGCAGAATATGCCCGTTTGACAATAATCCTATAAGTAAACTTTCGGTCAAATGTTTCTGCCCAACAATCACTTTGTCCATTTCAAGTGATATCATGTTTGTGAAGGCACTTTCTTTTTCAATTCTTTCGTTTAATTCCTTGATGTCAAATGCGTAAGTCATAACAATATTATTTAATCTTTGTTAATGTTATTTTCAAAAAATATAATGACAAAATAATAGTAATATTGTTTTAATAAATTCTTATTTTTGTTAAAAAAGGTTAAATGGATAATTTATTGAAAAATAGATATTTTATACAGCTTTCTTATAATGGTTCAGGCTTTGTCGGATGGCAATATCAGCCTAATGGATTATCAATACAAGAAAGTCTTGAAAAAGCTTTGTCAACTATCTTGCGAGAAGAAATAAAAGTTGTTGGTGCAGGGCGTACGGACGCGGGTGTTCATGCCCGCTTTTATATTGCTCATTTTGATTCTGTTTCTGAACAAATTGATGATAGAACAGTTTATTCATTAAACAATTTCTTGCATAAAAATATAGCCGTTCAGAAAATATACAGGGTTAATAATATGAATGCTCGTTTTGATGCGAAATCAAGAGTGTATGAATATGTGATTAGTCCGTTTAAAGATCCTTTTAATAACGACTTTGCATATTATCTAAATAAAAAGCTGGATGTTGAGAAAATGAATGAAGCAGCAAAAATACTTCTTGATATTGAGGATTTTACAAGTTTTAGCAAATTGCATACTGATGTAAAAACAAATAATTGTGATGTGAGTATTGCCGAATGGTCGGAACGTGGCGATTTGCTGGTTTTTACAATTAAGGCTAACCGTTTCTTGCGAAATATGGTAAGGGCTATAGTAGGGACTCTTTTAGATGTTGGGTTGGGCAAGATTGATAAAAAGGAATTTAAGCAAATAATTGATGATAAAGACAGGTCGTCTGCCGGTTTCTCGGTTCCTGCAAAGGCTTTGTATCTTATTAACATTGAATATTAAAA